>JAFNWA010000123.1 GCA_017383665.1 Bacteroidaceae bacterium
AATTTATCGGGGTTTGCAATCTGATTGCTCAACGAAGTGAGTTCGGGTATGGGATAGGTGTCGCTCTGCGTCAACAGTATAAACAATATACTCAACGCCATTACAAGCAAGGCTGTACCGAATAGCGGATAGAAACGACCAATGATTTTGTCTATCGGCAAAAGGGTTGCAAGCACATAATAGACAAGTATCACACCAAGCACAATGAGGAGTTCCCACGATGCTGTTCCAAAAGAGACGACCTCAAACGCAGGGATTGAGATGTTGGATGCAATGAGCTCTGCCGGTTGGGACATGAACACCGCACCGACAAGTACCATAAGCAATACCGAGAAGACTCTCATGAAGACTTTTGTTCCGTTGCCAAGATACTTGCCTACAATCTCAGGCAGGCTCTGTCCATTATTCTTCAATGATATAACGCCTGCAACAAAATCGTGCATGGCTCCCATGAAGATGCCACCAAGTGTTATCCACAAGAATGCTACAGGACCATAGGCGGCGCCAAGCAACGCACCGAATATGGGACCAAGGCCTGCAATATTCAATAACTGGATAAGAAACACCTTCCAGCGTGGCATGGGGATGTAATCGACACCGTCGTACATTGTCTTTGAAGGAACTGGATTGGACGGGTTTATGTCGCATTTCTTCTCAAGATATTTTCCGTATGTAAAATACGAAGCAATAAGTGCCGTAAGGCAAATAAGGAATGTTATCATAGTAATATCATTTATTCAATTTTATCTTGTCTCCTTTTATTATTATCTTCTCCTCGTCACACAAACCGCGCAACAACTCCTTCATCACGGGACGGGACAGACCCAGCTGTCCCAACTCGTCGAGTGAATGAAAACCTCCATCGGAGAGCAGTTGCATTACCCCCTCAACGGGTAACGGTTGCTGCACTGCAGTCTCTTTGGCACGCTCCGCAGCACAGACATCGCAACAACCGCAGGGAGCGCAGTTCTTCTCCCCAAAATATTCAAGCAACATTCTGCTGCGGCATTTGTCCTTGGCTGTCGCATAGCCTATTACAGCGTTAAGCCTGTCTCCGAAGATGGCCCTGCGCTCATCATATACTGCATGCTCGAAGCGTAGGTCGCTGCCAAGTACACGATGACGGGTAAAAGTGATTATAGGGCACTTCTTGGACGGGGCATACTGCACAAGGCGTTTGCTGTGGAGCGACACAAGGATTTCATACATCCTGTGGCGCGACAGTTTTGTCACACGCGAGAGATAGCGCTCGTCAATGAACGCGAAGTCGGTAAAAAGACCGCTGTAGTTGCGCAGTATTGCATTTATGAGCAGTTCATAATCGGCCGGCAATTCCCTGAAACGGTAGAGGGCATCCTTGTCAACGATGAACCGCACACGCGAGGCATATTCCATTTCCTCGACATACTCGAGATAGCCCATTCGGGTGAGCAGCCGCAACGCACTGTCGGTCTGCAATGTGGGGCGATGATACTTCTTGCAGAAATCGCCCAAGGAGAACTCAAAAGTACAGTCGAGACCATCGCCGAGTGCCATGTTATAGTAGTAACAAATCTCGTCATACACATCGCGGATAAACTCCCGGGAAGGATAGTTGTCGGAGAGGCGGCGCGCGACAATCTGCTTGTCTATTTGACTGAAAAGCGTGACAGCGTATGCCTTTTCACCATCGCGGCCGGCACGGCCTGCCTCCTGGAAATAGGCCTCTATGGAACTTGGCAGGTCTATGTGCACAACAAGGCGCACATCGGGCTTGTCGATACCCATACCAAAAGCATTGGTAGAGACCATGACACGCGCCCTGCCTGTTTTCCAAGCCTCTTCCTTTGCATCCTTGCTCTCGGGCGAAAGACCGGCATGATAATACTCGGCAGTTATGCCATGAGCCGTGAGAAAGTCACAGACCTCTTTTGTTTTCTTGCGATTGAGGGTGTAAACGATTGCAGAACCACCCACACGCCCCAAGATATGAAGCAACTCGGCTGCCTTGTTCTCGGTGTAACGCACTACATAGGCAAGGTTCTTGCGCCCGAAACTCATGCGGTAGCAGTTCTTCTCGCGGAAACAGAGCTGTTGCTGTATGTCATCGACCACCTCGGGGGTTGCCGTTGCCGTGAGGGCAAGCAGGGGCACACCGGGGAACATGTCGCGCAGCTCGGCAATGCGCCTGTATGCCGGGCGAAAATCATGCCCCCACTGCGAGATACAATGCGCCTCGTCAACGGTTATCAACCGGACATTGACGCGTTTTATTTTCTTAAGGAAGAGTTCCGAATCTATTCGTTCGGGCGAAATGTAGAGAAACTTGTAATCCCCGAAGATGCAATTCTCAAGCGCTGTAACGACCTCACTTGTCCTCATTCCGGCATGTATTGCCAGTGCCTTGATACCACGGCTGCGCAGGTTGGCAACCTGGTCCTTCATTAGTGCAATGAGCGGAGTGACCACAATGCACAATCCATCCCCGGCAAGTGTGGGCACCTGGAAAGTAATACTTTTTCCGCCACCAGTGGGCATGAGGCCAAGGGTATCCCGCCCTTGACCAATGCTCTCGATGATATCGCGCTGTATGCCACGAAAATCGTCATAGCCCCAGTACCTTTTAAGGATTTCGCGATATTTCATCAGGTCCTACCGTGTAGCCTTGGTTTTGATACTCTCTATCTGCAACTGCACCTCGCCATGTTTGTAGGTGTTGTCCTCGAGAGTGTAGCAGATGTCGAACGATTGCTTTGACTTTATATACTTTGCCTGGCGGCTCTGCCCGAAGGCTATTCCGTTGAGAATTACATTTGACTTGTTGTCAACAAGCTCCAGTTTTATATGCTCCTGACGACGCCCGACAACCTTGCTCGCGCCATAATCACACACATTATAGGTGCAGAAGATGGGTTTGGCATTCTCGGGGCCATGAGGGGCGAAACGCTTAAGGTCACTGAAGAAACGGCGTGTTATTTGCTGGAACCCAAGTTCGGCATCAATCTCAATGACCGGTGCTGTCTGCTCGGGCAGTATGTTCTCTGATACGAAATCCTCAAAACGCTTTGCAAAAGCCTCAATGTTCTCCACTTTCAAGGAGAAGCCGGCTGCGTATGTGTGACCGCCAAAGTTATCGAGCAAATCGCGACAACTCTCCATTGCCTTATATACATCGAAACCTGTTACCGAGCGTGCCGAACCTGTAGCCATGTCACCGGTGCAGGTTATAACAACCGCCGGGCGATGATAGACCTCGGTGAGACGCGATGCCACAATGCCGATGACGCCACGATGCCAGTCGGGGTTGAAGATAACAATCGCACGACGCTCGTCGAAACTCTCAAGCCCCTCGACAATGCGGTTGGCCTCCTCGGTCATGCTCTTGTCAAGCTCCTTGCGTGCCTCGTTCAATTCATTTATCTGGTGGCTCATCTCAATGGCCGATTGCAGGTTATTCTCAATGAGCAAATCAACGGCAACCTTACCCTGCTGCACACGACCGGAAGCATTTATACGGGGGCCAATCTTGAAGATTATGTCGTTTATACTAATCTCCTTCTCGTTCATGCCACAGACATTGATTATCGCCTTGATACCAATACTGGGGCTGTGATTGAGCTGCTTTATGCCATGGTAGGCAAGAATGCGGTTCTCGCCCATGATGGGCACAAGGTCCGATGCTATGCTCACCGCCACAAGGTCGAGCAATGGGTATAACTGGTCGGCAGGGATGCCGTTATCCATTGCAAACGCCTGCATGAACTTGAAGCCCACACCGCAACCCGAGAGATGCGGATAGGGGTAGGTAGAACCCTCGAGTTTCGGATTCAGGATTGCCACGGCGCAGGGCAGTTGATCATCGGGCACATGATGGTCGCACACAATGAAATCAATGCCCAAAGACTTTGCATAGGCTATCTCATCGACAGCCTTTATACCACAATCGAGTACAATAATGAGCTTTACCCCGGTGGAATGGGCATAATCGACGCCTCGTTTGGAGATTCCATAACCATCCTCGTTACGGTCGGGGATATAATAGTCTATGTTAGACGAGAACTGTTGCAGAAACTTATAGACCAGTGCCACAGCCGTTGTACCGTCAACATCATAATCGCCATATACAAGTATGCGCTCTTTTTTACCAAGAGCCTTGTTAAGGCGACGCACGGCAACATCCATGTCGTTCATGAGGAACGGATTATGGAGATAGCTCAGTTTTGGGCGGAAAAAGTTCCTTGCTTCGGCAACAGAAGTGATACCTCGCTTCACAAGCAGAGAGCAGAGCACCGGGCTAAGCTCCAGCTCGGCCGACAGCCTTGCGGCCACATCGCCCTGCTCCTGTGTAAGAGGTTCATATTTCCATTTCTGTCCCATATATATGTTTTTTATTTTCTTTAATTAAGGTGAGAGACAACATCTTCAACAAAAACAACGCCCACCCCGTTCATCAATCCACCACAACACAAAAGTGCTTGCAACGCAACACCGGGAACACGACCAGTTCGAAAAACGCCCTATTCAGCGCAAGATAATTCTCTCAACTTGTAAAGATACGGAAAAACTATTATATAATGACATTGATTACCAAAAATTTCACTCAACACAATAATAAAAAGAGAATGTTATATATTTTAACTTGTCGAGGGGATGCTCCCTCCCCTCAGTCGGCAAACCGACAGCTAGCTCCTCCACTATTGAAGGGGAGGTGCCCGAAGGACGGAGGGGTATTCGGCAGGGGAGCTGTTATAAGTTGCGCCCTGCGGGTCGCGAATACTATTTAACGCCCAAAGGGGCGAAAGGGGCGAAAAGGCCTACAAGGCCATTCAGTTTCCCTGACGGGTAACTGCGCAAATGAATTTTCAATGCCCCAAAAGGGCTTTAAGGGCTACAAGGCTGTCCATTTGCCCTGACGGGCAAGGCTTGCCTTGGAAGGGGCATAAAAAAGGCAGCCCACAATTGTGAGCTGCCTTGTAACATTATGTTAGGGAATGATAAAAATCAGCTTTTTAATCATTCACTTTACTTGATACCCAACTTCTTGCGGATAGCCTTTGGAATTGCGTTCTTGTGAACAACGATGTTCATGGTCTTGTAGCGTGCAAAAGCCTTAGATGCATACCAAATTCCCTTGTATGCACCGGCCTCGCCCCAAGAGTTCTTAACCATGTAGTACTCTACACCATCCTTATCCTTTGCAATACCATAAATCTGCATACCGTGGTCGTCTGTTGTTTCCCAGTTGTCATAGGCAATCTGACGCTCCTCCTGTGTACACCACTTCTCGATTGATGGCTTTGGAGTGTTCTTCTTCTCCTCCTCGCTGAGCTTGAGCCATCTTGCCATATCAGAGCCTTCGAGGTCGGCGCTCTTTGTCTCATCGGGCATATAAGCCTTACCGTCGCGTGTAAAGCCCTTCTCGCTCACGTCGCTACCCCAAGCAATGGTATATCCTTCCATGATAGCATTGTCGAACACCTCCATCAACTCATCGATAGGGAGGTTGTATGACTGTGCCCAACGCCAGTTGTCCTGTATCTCAAGAACAAAAGGCTTGTAGAATGGGTGATGGGTATAAGATGTCAAAGAGATATAATCCTGGGCATTCAAACCAAGTGACTTGTAGAATGATGCAGGTGTATATTCCTTGCCATTATATGTAAACTTCTCGGGACGAACTCCAAGATAGATGTCATGGATAGCTTCAATAGCCTTCTTCCAGAGTGGCTGACCCTGAGGATCCACCTGCAAGCTGCGGTGCTTGCCCTCGGCAATTGCTGCAACAACAGCATCGCTCACAGCTGAAAGTTCGTTGTGGTTGCTGAGTTCCTTGCCATACATCACACCGGGACGCATCTCTGCCTCGGGAACGAGACCGAATGTCTCCATGCCGTAGATTACATCATAGAATGAACCGCCCTGTGAGAAAGAGATGTCGCCATGAGTGCGGACAGCCTTGTCGGCACGGTCGAGGTAGGTATTGTGAACAATATACATCTCAGAGAAGTCAAACTCGCCCTTGCCCATACGCAAAAGTTCTGACTCAATGAATGCCAATGATGAATAGCACCAGCATGTACCAGCCTGGTTCTGGTTCTTGATGCTTGTGATAGGGTTCTCCTTCACAACTGTGAATTCAGGAGCATTCTCCTGCGCCACAGCGCCAAAGCCCACAAAAGCAAGCGCTGCCAATAAAAGATTTTTCTTCATAGTATTATAATAATTTGTTTACCTTTTTGTTTTTACTCTGCTACAACATCGGTGTTGCCCTTGATAGCCTCGGCAATCTTTGCCTCGAGTTCCTCGGCAAGTTCAGGATTGTCGGCAATCAATGCTTTTGTACGGTCACGACCCTGCGCAAGCTTGGTGTCGTTGTAGCTGAAGAACGAACCGCTCTTCTTGATGATGCCGTACTGCACACCAAGGTCAACGATTTCACCTGTGCGCGAGATACCCTCGCCGAACATGATGTCGAACTCGGCCTTGCGGAATGGTGGTGCAACCTTGTTCTTCACAACCTTAACGCGCACGGAGTTACCGATGGCATCCTCGCCATCCTTCAACTGGCTCACGCGGCGGATATCCAAACGAACCGATGAATAGAACTTCAAGGCGTTACCGCCGGTTGTTGTCTCGGGGTTACCGAACATCACGCCAATCTTCTCACGCAACTGGTTGATGAAGATACATGTTGTCTTTGTCTTGCTGATTGCAGATGTTAGTTTGCGCAATGCCTGTGACATGAGGCGTGCCTGCAAGCCCACCTTGTTGTCGCCCATCTCGCCCTCAATTTCGGCCTTTGGAGTAAGCGCCGCAACAGAGTCGATAACGATGATGTCGATAGCCGATGAACGGATAAGCTGCTCGGCAATCTCAAGCGCCTGCTCACCGCAATCGGGCTGTGAAATCAGAAGGTTGTCGATATCAACACCCAACTTCTGCGCATAGAAACGGTCGAATGCGTGCTCGGCATCAATGATGGCTGCAATGCCGCCCATCTTCTGAGCCTCGGCAATAGCATGGATTGCGAGTGTGGTTTTACCCGATGACTCGGGACCATATATCTCAATTATACGACCGCGTGGGAAACCGCCGACGCCAAGTGCCGCATTCAGACCAACTGAACCGGTTGGGATGACATCGACATCCTCAAAATTATCATCGCCAAGTTTCATGATAGAACCCTTGCCGAAACTCTTCTCTATCTTATCCATCGCCGCCTGCAAGGCACGCAACTTCTCGTTGCCCGCGATGTTGTCAAGTTCTTCTTTCTTTGCCATTTGTTTCTATTTCGTTTAGGAAGGGCGGGCAAACCCCACCCCTACACTTTATATTAAAGTTAAGCGTAAATGCCATGCGTACAAGCAAGCGTAACGCAGCAATTCATTTAATGCGACTCCAGCTACACTCGCAGTGTGTGTAAACAAGTTTCCACCCACTCGTTTGCAAGAACTTTCGCTTTTTAGTCATTCTCTAATTACAACTCCAAATCCTTATCAAATTCCTCGTGCCAAGGCAATCCCTTCTGGTTGAGCTGCTCCATGAATGGATCCGGGTCGAACTGCTCTACATTCCAAACACCGGGCTTGCTCCAGATACCCTTCAGGAACATCATTGCACCAATCATTGCCGGAACACCTGTTGTGTAGCTTACGCCCTGCATACCTGTCTCCTTATATGCCTCCTCGTGGCTACAGTTGTTATAGACATAGTATGTATGCTCCTGGCCATCCTTGATACCACGGATGCGGCAACCGATAGATGTCTCGCCCTCGTAGTTCTCGCCCAAATCCTGTGGGTTGGGGAGCACGGCCTTGAGGAACTGCAAAGGAACAATTTTTACAACCTCTTCGCCGGTGCCGTCGGCCTTTGGCGCCTTATACTCTACCTCATCGATGCGGCTCATGCCTATGTTCTGAATAACATCCAGATAGGTCAGATACTGCTGACCGAAGGTCATCCAGAAACGGGCGCGTTTAATTGTCGGGAAGTTGATTACAAGACTCTCAATCTCCTCGTGATGCAAAAGATAGCTTTCGCGTGGACCGATATTGGGATAGTTCAATGGCTGATGAATCTCCATGGGTTCTGTCTCAATATACTTTCCATTCTCGTAGTAA
>JAFNWA010000124.1 GCA_017383665.1 Bacteroidaceae bacterium
CATCAAAGATAAGCGCACTGTAGGGCGGAATCATCTCACCGGCACCATGCTCACCGTATGCCATGTCATAAGGGATATAAAGACGCCACTTTGCACCCTCCTGCATCAACTGCAGAGCTTCTACCCAACCTTTGATAACCTGGTTAACACCGAACACAGCGGGTTCCCCGCGTTTGATTGAGCTATCGAAGATTGTACCATCGATGAGAGTACCCTCGTAGTGGCACTGTACACGGTCTGTTGCCGATGGTTTCTTGCCGTTACCGGCAGCAATTACCTCATACTGCAAACCGCTTGGCAACACTGTTACGCCCTCTTTCTTTGCATTCTCGGCAAGAAAAGCCTCACCAGTTGCCTTGTTCTGCGCATAAGCCTCCTCGGCCAACTTGCGGAAATGGTCATTAACAACTGCCTGCGCCTCGGAATGTGACATTTCGGTCTTTGCACCTGTCAGCACATCCTTGAGAGCCTTCACAAAATCATCAATATTCATATTCTGCACACCCATTGAAAGCAGATTCTGGCCTATTCCCATTCCAAGGCCGTAACTAAATTTGTCCATGTTTCTTTATTTTAAGATATTATGTATATTTCTGTCATTTTGCCAAATGTCATTCATGCACACTTTGCAAATACAAGCGTGGCGAAGATACAATTATTATTCATATTGCAAGCATAAAAGGCATATTTTTTTCTAAAAAGTCTTTATTTTCCAAAAAAACGCGTCTTTTTGCCATTTTTACATTTTGTCAGCAATGGAATACATTAGAAAAGGCCATTCACAGCCTGCAAAGTATAATATTTAATATAAAAATATACTGCAATAATAGCGAAAGCTCAATTTATTTCCATAACTTTGTAACAATGGACCATCCATTTACTTTTTGAAACAAGTCAAAAACCAACTGTAAGATGTCAAGTTCAATTATAATAGCAATAGTTTTCGCGCTCCTTGCGACCGGCATGTACATTCTGCGCCATGCCTACAAGAACAATACTCCTGCCGACGAAAGCCACGACCACCACGATGGTGAGGATGGTACTTGTTGCGGCAAGCACACCAACTGCGCCAAAGGCTACGATAACAGCAATCTCTATTTTGACGACGAGGAGCTTGACCGCTTCAAAGGTGTGAGACCCGAGGAGTACACCGATGCCGACATTGAGGAGTTCCGCCAGGTGCTATACACCATGCACGAGAACGAAGTGGAGAATTGGGCACACTGCATTGAGACACGCGGCATTGAACTACCACAAGAGATCAAGGATGAGATTCTGCTAATGTTGCAATAAAGACAACACATCGTGCGCAAAGTTTTACACTACATAATAGCAATTCTTGTGATTACCGGCCTCATTGGCTGTGCGAGCAAGAGAAGAAACAACGCAACCACGCGTATGTATCACTCTTTCACAGCCAGGTACAACACCTACTACAACGGCAATGTTGCCTACAAGCAGGCTCTGAAGGCACAAAGCACCGGGCACAAGGATAATTATCTTGAACAGTTGCCACTTCTCATAATAAGCGACAAGAACACACAAAAGAGCGGTGCGAGCAATTATGACCGTGCAATAGAAAAGGCGCAGAAGGCAATAAAGAACCACTCCATAAAGACACGCCCCAAAAAGCCCACAAACAAGAAACTGTCGCAGAAGCAGAAGTTATTCTACGCCCAAAAGGAGTTCAATCCATTCCTGTGGAAAGCGTGGTTCCTGATGGCCAACTCACAGTTTCAGAAGGGAGAATTCACCGAAGCGGCAAGTACCTATATCTACATAACCAAACTCTACGAGAACAACCACAAAATTGTAGCACAGGCGCGTATTGGACTTGCAAAGTGCTATGCCGAGATGGAGTGGCTCTATGAAGCCGAGGAGTTATTACAGCGCGTACAGCGCGACACCGTCCCCGAGAGTCTGCAAAAGGAGTTTGCTGTTGCAAAGGCCAATCTGTTGCTTAAACAGGACAGGGGAGAGGAGGCTATTCCACACATAAAGACAGGCCTCAAACGCAAGGGTATAACATCGCTTGACAAGGCTCGTGAAAACTATCTTTTAGGACAGCTTTATGCCAAGGCCGGCAACAAGAAGGAAGCATACAAGAGTTTTGGCAAAACCATATCCCAAAGCCCACCTTACGAGTTTGAGTTCAACGCACGCATAAGACAGACCGAGGCGGCAACCGACGAGAACCACAAGAAGACTCTGCGCAAGTTGAAGCGCATGGCAAAGTCGGACAAGAATGTAGATTATCAGGCACAGATATACTATGCCATTGGCAACCTGCACCTGAGCCAGGGAGACACCACCGAGGCGATAAAGGCATATGAGACCGGCGTTGCCTCCGGAGCGTCAAGCGGATATGGCACCGGCATGCTGCACCTGTCGTTGGCAAGAATATATTGGGAAAAGGAGAAGTTCTCGAAGTCACATGACAACTACAACAAGGCAATGTCGATGTTAGGCGAGGAGACACCGGGATTTGAAGAGATAAAGTTCCGCAGCGGTGCGCTTTCCGGTTTGGTACAATATACCGATGTCGTTGAAAAGGAGAGCGAACTGCTCTACTGGGCAACGCTGACACCCGAAGAGCTATACCCGATAATAGACGAGCTTATAGAAGAGGCAAAACGACAGGAAGAACTGAGAAAAAAAGAGGAGAAGAAACTTGAACGCGAGAATGGAGGCGGCAGTGAGCTGGAACAGGCCGGGACGAATGCTGCAATGACAATAGACAACCAAAGCGATAAGCAGTTGTGGTACTTCTACAACCCGCAATTGGTATCACAGGGCGTGCGCGCCTTCAAGGAGAAATGGGGCGACAGGGAACTGAAAGATTATTGGCGTTTCAGCAACACCATCTCATCACTGATGAGTGATGCACTGGAGACCGACAGCATGATGGTTGATACTCTCGCCATGGACTCTACGATGTTGTTGACGGACAGCATTGCTATTGACGCTGAGGTAGAAGCCATTATTGAGGAGTTGGAAACAGACCCCACAACACGCGAATACTACATACAGCAGATACCGACAACAGAAGAGGAGAAAGCCGAGTCTCACAAGGCATTGAGCGAGGCATTGCTCGAAGCAGGCATAAGCTTCAAGAACTATGTCAATGACAAGCGACTCACGATCTCATATCTTGAGCGTGTCGTGAACGACTATCCCGAGCACGAAAGGCTTGCCGAGGCATACTACCATCTTTTCCTGGCATGTTCCCGTTGGGACGAGCCCGAAAAGGCCGAACATTACAAGAACCTGCTCATTGCCGGCTACCCCGACAGTGCCATGACAAAACGCATACAGGAACCCGATTTCTTTGAGAATGCGGCAACACGCAAGCACAAGGAGGATTCAGTATATGTAAAGGCATACGCCCACTACCTAAACAAAGAATATGACGCAGTCATTGAGGAGAACATTTACAGCGCCGGCAAGTACCCACAAGGAAGCCACCGCGCACGCTTCATGTTCATCGACGCCATGGCAAAACTCTACAGCGACAGGACGGAAGATGCACTAGCCGCACTTGAAGAGCTCATAAGCACCTACTCAGCCGACAGCATCAGCACTCTGGCAGCCGGCATCAACACAGGTATCAAAGAGGGTAAGTTGCTGCACAGTGGTATATCCACATCCATTTGGGACAGAAAGGCCGATGGAACCATAAGAACCAGCGAGGACAGCATACCACAGTTCAGCACCAACCGTAACGAACCATACTTCTTTATTTTGGCTTTCCCAAAAGACTCTCTCGACGAGAAACGCCTGCTGTTCGAAATGGCACGCTACAATTTCTCGCGTTACATGGTGCGTAACTTTGAGATGTCGTTTGAGAACCTTGCCGAGATTACACTGCTCGAGGTAAAGGAGTTCCTCAACTTTGACGAGGCATTCCTCTATCGTAAGCGACTATTTGGTAATGCAGAGATGGCAAAGCTACTCGAAGGTATAAATACATTCATCATATCAAAAAGCAACCTTGATTTGTTATTACAGTACTACACCTTTGGCGACTACACCGAGTTCTACGAGGAGAACATGCTTGCAATACCCGAGGTTGAGATTGATGGCTACACGCTTGATGAGCCCGACTACAGCGAAGACGAGGAAGTAGAAAACGAAAAAGCAACGGAAGAATGACATACAGATTATTATGGGCCGATGATGAGATAGAACTGCTAAAGGCCCACATCATATTTTTACAGAGCAAAGGCTACGAGGTCGCAACTGTGACAAATGGCCCCGATGCCATTGATGCCTGCAGAAAGGAGGCATTCGACCTTGTTTTGCTCGACGAGAACATGCCTGGTCTCACAGGCTTGGAGGTGTTGGGCACCATAAAAGAGATACACCCGTCCATGCCTGTCGTAATGGTTACAAAGAGCGAAGAGGAGGACATTATGGAGCAGGCTATAGGTTCAAAGATTGCCGACTACCTTATAAAGCCCGTTAACCCGAACCAGATTCTGCTTACACTAAAGAAGAATATCCATCACAAGGAGATTGTGGCAGAGAAGGCCAACAGTGCCTACCAGCAGAATTTCGGCAAACTCTCAATGCAGATAAACGATGCGCGCAGCACCGATGAGTGGTTCGACATATACAGGAAGATTGTATATTGGGAACTGCAATTGGAAAATGCAGACGAGCAGATGCACGAAATGCTGAAGTCGCAGAAGGAGGAGGCCAACAACATATACGCACGCTTCATAAAGAACAATTACATGGAGTGGATGGCAGCCTCACGAGAAGAGAGACCGCTGATGAGCCACGACCTGTTCCGCGAGCGCATATTCCCACTTGTAGATAAGGGCGAGAAGGTTTTTCTGCTCATTATAGACAATTTCCGTTATGACCAATGGCGTGTACTTGCCGACGAGGTTGGCAGCAACTTTGTCATTGAAGAGGAGTTATATACAACCATCCTGCCCACCGCTACCCAGTATGCACGCAATGCCATCTTCTCGGGACTCATGCCAAGCCAGATAAAGGAGATGTTTCCACAGTTGTGGGTTGACGAAGAGGAAGAGGAGGGAAAGAACCTGAACGAGGAGGCACTCATCGGGACACAGATTGCGCGCTACCGCCGCAAGGACAGCTACTCATACAACAAAGTGCTCACATCGGCAGCTGCAGAGAAGTTTCTTGACAGCATGAATACGCTTGCAAAGAACGATATAAATGTACTCGTTGTCAACTTCATTGACATGCTCTCGCACGCACGCACCGAATCCATGATGGTGAGGGAACTGGCTACCAACGAAGCGGCCTATCGTTCAATAACACAGTCATGGATACGCCACTCGGCAATAAAGAAACTGTTTGAGTATCTTGCCGACAGCAATTATACCGTGTTGATTACAACCGACCACGGCAGCATAAAGGTGGATACTCCTACAAAGGTCATTGGCGACAAGAATACCAATACCAACCTGCGCTACAAACTGGGCAAGGCACTCAACTACAGCGGCAAGGATGTGTTTGAGATAAAGAACCCGGCAAAGGCATTCCTGCCACAGCCTAACATAAGCACAAGCTACATTTTTGCCACAGGAAACAAGTTCTTCGCCTACCCCAACAACTACAACTACTATGTATCGTACTATAAGGACACTTTCCAGCACGGTGGCATATCAATGGAGGAGATGCTTGTACCGTTCGTAACGATGAAACCTAAAAACAAATGATAGCCATGAGCGAACACACAATAACAATATACAGTCTCGAGGAGTATCCCAAGGCGGCAAAATGGTTTACCAACTTCCTGCAACATGGACGCATCTTTGCCTTCTATGGCAAAATGGGAAGCGGAAAGACCACTTTCATAAAGAGCGTATGTGAGGAACTTGGTGTTGAGGACACCATAAACTCGCCCACATTCGCCATTGTGAACGAATATGAGAGCAGGGACGCCGATACCATATTTCATTTCGACTTCTACCGCATCAAATCGCTTGCCGAGGTCTATAACATGGGATATGAGGAGTATTTCTATGGCAATGCATACTGTTTCATCGAATGGCCCGAGTTGATTGAGGAACTGCTGCCCGAAGAGCATGTGAGGGTTGACATCACCGAAGGTGCCGACGGAGCACGAACAATAAAGGTTACAATCAACGACTGAGATTTCATACAGAGCACAGCATGCTGTCTCAAGTCACAACCGGGAAATTAAGCACATTACAATTAAATAACTACAATAATATGAAAATCAACGCAAACACATCGGGCACAAGAACCATTGAGGTTAGCGAGCCACAATTGCGAATCATACAGAAATACTCTCTGCTTGACCGAATTGCGAACAGCACAGGAGTCATTGACGAAGAGTCGCTCAACAAGTTGCGCCTCACAGTTCGTTCGCTCATTGCATCGCAGACAATGGCATCAAAGGAGTTGCTTGACATCTGCCCCATCCTTTACCACGAGGACATGAAGGCACTTGGTCTGAAGAACCTCATAAAGTGCTACAGCGAGTGGATAGTAAATAAGGAAGCGACCGGAACTGTAGAAGAGACCGAGACCAATGAGTAACAGAAAGATTACTGATTGGTTGCCAACCACACGCAAGGAGGCTGAGCTGCGCGGATGGGATGAACTGGATGTGGTAATGTTCAGCGGCGACGCGTATGTTGACCACCCCTCGTTCGGTGCGGCGGTAATAGGGCGCATGCTTGAGGCCGAAGGCCTGCGTGTAGCAATTGTTCCGCAACCCAACTGGCAGGACGACCTGCGCGACTTCAAGAAGATGGGACGCCCCAGACTCTTCTTTGGAATATCGGCAGGTTGCATGGACTCCATGGTGAACAAATATACTGCGGCAAAGCGATTCCGCAGCGAGGATGCATACTCACCCGGCGGCAAACACAGTATGCGCCCCGAATATGCAACCACGGTATATTCTACCATACTAAAGAAGTTATACCCCGATGCACCTGTAGTCATTGGAGGAATAGAAGCGTCAATGCGCCGTTTCACGCACTATGACTATTGGCAGGATTGCCTCAAAAAGAGCATTCTCGTTGACAGTAAGGCCGATGTTCTTGTATATGGCATGGGTGAGCAACCCTTGACTGCCCTGTGTAAGGCAATGCAGGCAAAACTACAGGAGAGCGGTGCCGAATACATGACAGCCGCCGATGCGCGCGAGATTACCAAGGAGATACGCCAGACAGGATTCCTTGCACGCAAGAGCGACATAGCCATTGACGAGACACATGACAAGGTGCTGGCACCCCACAGCGAGTGCCTTGCCGACAAGGCCAAGCAGGCCGCCAACTTCCTTGCAATAGAGAGAGAGTCGAACAAGGTAAATGCAAAAAGACTGATACAGGAAACTGCCGAAGGCATGGTGGTAATAAATCCTCCATTCCCCACAATGACAACCGAGCAACTCGATCACAGTTTTGACCTGCCCTATACACGCCTGCCCCACCCCAAATACAACGGCAAGCGCATACCGGCATACGACATGATTAAGCACTCGGTGAACATACACCGCGGCTGTTTTGGTGGTTGCGCATTCTGCACTATTTCGGCACACCAAGGCAAGTTCATCGTCAACCGCAGCGAGGAGAGTATCTTGCGCGAGATAAAGGAGATTGCCAAGATGGAGGATTTCAAGGGCTACCTGAGCGACCTTGGAGGCCCGTCGGCAAACATGTACATGATGAAGGGCAAAAACAGCGACCTCTGCGCCAAGTGTTCACGCCCGTCGTGCATACAGCCAAAGATATGCCCCAACATGAACATTGACCACAGCGCGCTGCTCGAACTGTACAAGAAGGTGGATGCACTGCCATGCATAAAGAAGAGTTTCATTGGCAGCGGTGTAAGATACGACATGCTACTCCACAGAACGGGCAACAAGCGGCTCGACGACGCGAGTGACAGATATACCGAGGAGTTGATAAGAAATCATGTCAGCGGCCGTCTGAAGGTGGCTCCCGAGCACACAAACGATGCTGTACTAAAGCTCATGCGCAAGCCATCGTTCAAGCAGTTCCATGAATTCAAACGGATATTCGACCGCATCAACAACAAGCACAACCTGAAGCAGCAGATTATCCCCTACTTCATAAGCAGCCACCCCGGCAGCACTGTAGAGGCGATGGCCGAGCTTGCTGCGGAGACAAAGCAACTGAACTTTCACCTGGAGCAGGTACAGGACTTCACCCCTACCCCAATGACAATGGCTACGGAGATGTACTACACAGGCATAAACCCCGAAACAGGAGAAAAGGTATATGTTGCTCGCTCAATGAAGGACAAGGAGGCACAAAGGAGATTCTTCTTCTGGTACAAGCCCGAGGAGCGCAAGCAGATTGCACAGTTGCTGCGCAGGATGGGAAGGAATGACCTTGTAAAGAAATTGGGAATATAAAAAGAATTGGGTTCCATTTAACCGGAACCCAATTCTTTTTATAATATCAGACATAGAGTCACGCAGCTTTAACCTTGGCTGTACTCGTGATGAAACGCTAAAGCAAACTTTATGTTTCGCTCGTTGGCTTTCACATTTCAGATTTCACCTTAGAAAGCTATTACCTCTTACTCCTCTACCTCAAACTCATCCTTGCCTACGCCGCACAAAGGGCAGACATAGTCATCGGGGAGGTTCTCAAATGCAACACCTGGTTCAATACCCTGCTCTGGGTCACCAATCTCCGGGTCATAGACCCACTGACACACTGTACAGATATACTTTTTCATAATTATCCTGATTTTAATATTAAACAAACTTAGGGAACAAATGTTCATACAGGTTTAAATCCCAAGAGCATCTGTTACTGATGCAAATTTAACGCATTTAACAAAAAAACCGCAACAAAATCTGTTAAATTATTCTAATATTACAATCATTCCATTTTATTAAAATATTCATCTATAAGAGTTCGCATTCCTTCCGATGCACCTTTCTTGATAGTAATGACATCTCGCCTTGCTGCATGCACCTCATTAGGATCAATGAGAAACACCGGAATACCCGACGGCACATAGTTAAGTAATCCGGCAGCCGGATAGACATTGAGAGAAGTGCCAATGATGACAAAGACATCAATGCCGGCAAGGGCATCTATGGCATCTTCCATTTTTGGAACAGCCTCACCGAACCACACTATGAAAGGTCGCAACTGCGAGCCATCGGCGGCGATGTCGCCGAGTTTAAGATCGGCAGCGGGAGACTGTAGGGTACATACATAATCGGGGTTCTGAGGCTCGCGCGACGAACAGGCCTTCATTAGCTCACCATGCAGGTGAATAACATGAGTTGAGCCGGCACGCTCGTGCAGGTCATCGACATTCTGAGTAACAACAGTCACTGAGAACTGCTTCTCGAGCGACGCGACCAGCTTGTGCCCTTCATTGGGCTCTACCGTGAGCAGTTCACGACGGCGCTTATTGTAGAACTCAAGCACAAGTGCCGGATTTGCAGCATAGCCCTCGGGAGTTGCAACCTGCTCCACAGGGTAGTTATCCCATAGGCCACCGCCACCACGGAAGGTTCCCAGACCGCTTTCAACACTCATTCCGGCACCGGTTAGTATTACTATGCGTTTCATACTTTTTGTTACTTTTATTTTAAAACAAGAGGGTGACTTCTAAGCCACCCTCTGTGAGTTATAGATTATTCGTTAGGAAGTTCTCCTGTGGGAATATCCTCGGGGTCAACAGGCTGAATAACCTCCCCGGGAAGTGGCAGATACCAGTTGGCTTCATCTTTCATTCGGCTATACAATTCGGCATCAAACTGGAAATTGGGACTGCGGTATGTTACATCGTTATCAAATGCACGGCCCGCCACACGCTTGGCAAGGACATCGTTGTCGCCCATAGCCTTTGCAAAACGGATGAGGTCGCCAAAGCGTGTACCCTCCCAAGCAAGCTCAAGAGCAAGCTCATCGATAACGAGATCGGCAATGTAGTTCAATGAATCGTCATAGGTGATAGGACGCGACAGTGTCTCTACCTTGTTATCAACCTCGGTCAAGCCCAAGTAGCGTGCGATACATGTATCGGTCAAAGCGTAGTAGATGTTACGCTCGCTATCGCCGCAACCGCGTGAATGAATACCCGCATTATTCCTGAATGCATCGGCAGTGAAGTTAAATCTTAACGAGTCTGTGCAAGAAGCAAGATATGTATTGATCAATGTATCATTATTTATCTCTATGATTTTATCTACAGGAAGTGTTGGATCATTAGAGAAAATTGTATCACTCACATATGTTGTATCATTTGCATACCTGGGGTTCTGCAATAGTTGGTAATTATTCTTCACACCAACCTTAAGAATGTTCATAGCGAGATCCATTGCACCTATATAACCCTGGTGTTCCAAACCAACCAGAGCC
>JAFNWA010000125.1 GCA_017383665.1 Bacteroidaceae bacterium
AAAGAGAACTGCTGCGAGAATATACAGCAAGTAATACAACAGAATGGGAATTTCTTCACCCAATCTGAGATGGAGGGACAGAGTACAGATAAAAGTCAAGAGGAACTGGAAAGAGAGAGAGTAAAGGCTCGTGAAGAAGAAAAACGAAGAAAAGAGGAAGAGAAGAGCAGAAAGGAAGAGGAAAAGAGAAAGAGAGAAGAGGAGAAGAAGAAAAAACGCGAGCAGGAGAAAAAGAACAGAGGCGGATGGAAAATAAGTTCCATTTTCCAGGAGTGGTTCGAAGACTTGACCAGAGACCCTGATGAAGAAAACTCGGAAGATAAAGATGAAAACAAAGAAGAGCAGGAAAAGAACAGTAACAACGAATAAATGATACATAAGTATGGATGAACCAATAAAAAAGCCCCTTTCATTTGCAATTCCAACAGACGCTCCACGAATAATAAAAGTTGTCGGCGTTGGAGGTGGTGGTAGCAATGCTGTACATAACATGTACCGTAAAGGCATACATAATGTATCGTTTGCGGTATGCAACACAGACTTGCAGGCAATGCACAACTCGCCGATACCCAAGAAACTGCAATTGGGACCTAATATCGCCGAAGGACTTGGTGCCGGAAATGACCCCTCTGTTGCACACCAGGCTGCCGAAGAGAGCCGTGAAGAAATTAGAAAGTTATTTGATGACGGCACCAAGTTAGCCTTCATTACCGCCGGTATGGGTGGTGGAACCGGTACAGGTGCTGCACCGGTTGTTGCAGAGGTCGCTCGCAGCATGGGAATCCTCACCGTAGGAATTGTTACAATCCCGTTCCGTTTTGAGATGACCGGCAAGATCAAGCAGGCACTACGCGGAGTAATAGAGATATCAAAACATGTTGATGCATTGCTCGTCATAAACAACCAGCGCCTGATTGACATGTTCCCCAAGATGACTGTTGAAGAGGGATTCAAGACTGTTGATGATGTGCTTACGACAGCAACAAAAAGTATTGCCGAGATTATAACAACAAGAGGTGGTATCAACACCGACTTCCGCGATGTGAAGAAAATTCTCAGAAACGGAGGAGTTGCCATCATGAGTTACGGTATTGCAAGTGGTGAGATGCGCGTGTCACAAGCTTTCCGTAACGCACTTCATTCGCCATTGCTCAACAACAATGATATCTACAAGGCAAAAAAGATACTTTTCAATATCTACGGAAACCCCAACTACCCAATCCTTGTTGAAGAGATGGGAGAGATTGAAGCTTTCATGCAAAAGTTCACAGATGAAAACATTGAACTCATCTGGGGTTACAGCCAAGACCACAGTTTGGGAGAGGGCGAGGTGAAGGTAACCGTACTTGCAACAGGTTTTGGAATGAAGGACATTCCTGGAATTGAGCCGGAAGTAAAGGCCATTGAGAAGGAAAAAGAGGTGTTGACAGAAAAGGAACAGGAACTCATTGACCAAGAGAACGAAAAGCTCAACAAGATGGTGAGCGTACTGTACAAGCCCGATTACAAGGTGTACATCTTCAAGGGCAATGAAATGTATAACGAAGAGTTCATCGCAGTTCTTGACAACTCCCCGACATATAAACGCACAGCACAGGAACTGGAGAAGATGGTGGCAATGCTTACCGAAGAGAAACCATCTCAAGAGAGTTCAACTAATGTCAACGCTGTCGAAGATGAGGAAGAGGATTACACCCCCGGTATCCCCGTGTTCTACAACGACGAAATTATAAACGAAATAGAGGGCAAAGAGGCCGATAAGGTGTCAGAGCCGGAGACAAAAGAGATTGGGAACAACTAAAAGATATAATTATGGAATTGTTTGATATTATCAGTAACGATATCAAGGAGGCAATGAAGGCAAAGGATAAGGTTGCACTTGACACCCTCCGCAATATAAAGAAAGTCCTTCTCGAAGCAAAGACTGCTCCGGGAGCCGGAGACACTGTGAGCGATGAGACAGCAATAAAACTTATTCAAAAACTCGTGAAGCAAGGTAAGGAGTCGGCAGAACTGTACCAGAGCCAGAACCGCCCCGAACTTGCACAGGAAGAACTTGCACAGGTTGAGGTCATGTCAAAATACCTTCCAAAGCAGATGAGCGAGGAGGAGGTTGCAGCAGTGCTCAAGGAGATAATAGCACAGACAGGCGCAAGCGGTCCACAGGACATGGGAAAGGTAATGGGTGTTGCCACAAAGCAACTTGCCGGCAAGGCAGAAGGCAGGACTATCTCGGCAATTGTGAAACAGTTGTTGGCTTGATTCTCTCCTAAATCAATCGAACAGTTCACGCAGTACATCGCCCGATTTCAGTTCAGGGAAATCCGGTATGTGCAGACGATAATAGGCAGCAAGGGTTGCGAGGTGAGTACCTCGCAACTTTCTGTTTAAAGAGAGTACATGCATGGAATCATACCCCGTCTGCAACAATTCTACAAAGGGAACAGAACTCTCTGGCATCAGAAAGTTCGGATGTAACGGATGCTCATGCACCACACATCCCTGCGCCATATCAAAATAAGAACCCGGTACAAATCCCTCAAGATTTGGGTATATGCCCAAAAAACGCAACAGTTGCACCATAAATACGAGATGGAAATCTGCATACCCATGTTCAATATTATCAAAAAGGGTGAATGACCTCTCCAAAAATGCGAACATAGGCTCATCTTTTTCGCTCTCCCGCAACACATAAGTAAGCAATTCGGCAATGTAGAGTGCAATGGATGATTTTACCACATCGTTAGGAATTGAGGAGTACATTGAATGAGGAAACACCTCGCTGATACGCGAGAGGGCACTGCTCATCTTAACAGATGCTGTAAACGAAAGCATTGACAATGGCTGAAACAGCACACTGCGCACCCTGCTTCGTTTGCTGTGCGACACCGGCAACAGGAACGACATGCGGCCATGCTGAGCTGTATATATATCGGCAATCATAAGACCGTCGCTATACTTACGCGTGCGAAGAACTATACCCTCAAATTTCTCTACCATATTGTAAAAACAACAAATAACATGGCAAATCTATAAAAAAAATGCGAAAATCTTTGCCAATTCAAAAAAAGGTTTTACCTTTGCACTCGCTTTTGACCACTAAAGAGCCAAAAGCCATCCTCAAAAGGGATTTCATCAAAGGATGGCCCATTCGTCTATCGGCTAGGACGCAAGATTTTCATTCTTGAAAGAGGGGTTCGATTCCCCTATGGGCTACTATTAAAACTAAAAACATTATTAAAGAGATGGCAAATCACAAATCATCACTTAAGAGAATCAGACAGACAGAGAAGAGAAATCTTCAGAACCGTTATTTGGGCAAAAACATGCGTTCAGCTGTTCGTGGCTTGCGCGCTATCACTGATAAGAACGAGGCTTTGGCTAAGTTCCCTGAGGTACAGAAGATGCTTGACAGAATGGCTAAGCGTGGTCTTATCCACAAGAACAAGGCTGCTAACCTCAAGTCAGGTCTTTGCGCTAAAATCGCAAAATTAGCCTAATTTTTTAACAAATATATTTACCTGTAAGAAGGCCGGATTCATTCCGGCCTCTTTGTCTTTACCCCTACTCTAACCCATTCAAATCCTGCTGAAACAAAATCACGGGAAACCCATCCCTAAGACCTAAAAAAGAGTATAAAAAGGGTCAAATATTTAGGAAAAAGCACTTGTTATATAGCGCATTTTTTAGTAACTTTGTTCAGTTATATTGGTAATAAAACATTATGAGCGAAGAAATCAACAAAAACGCAGCAGCCAGCTATTCGGCCGACAGTATCCAGGTACTTGAAGGCCTTGAGGCAGTCCGTAAACGCCCCGCCATGTACATTGGAGACATCAGCGAAAAGGGTCTCCACCACTTGGTATATGAGGTGGTTGACAACTCCATTGATGAGGCTATGGCAGGCTTCTGTACTCACATAAATGTAACCATCAACCCGGGCAACTCAATAACAGTACAGGACAACGGTCGTGGTATTCCTGTTGATTGGCACGAGAAAGAGAACCGCTCGGCGCTTGAGGTTGTAATGACAGTGCTACACGCCGGCGGTAAGTTCAACAAGGACTCATACAAGGTATCAGGTGGTCTGCACGGTGTAGGTGTATCGTGTGTGAACGCCTTGTCAACACACATGAAGACCGAGGTTTTCCGCGATGGCAAGCACTATGAGCAGAACTACTCGTGCGGCAAGCCACTCGATGCAGTTCACTGCATTGGCGACACCGACATCAGAGGTACAAAGCAGACATTCCAGCCCGATGGTTCAATATTCACTGTAACAGAATACCAGTATCAGATATTGGCGACACGCCTTCGCGAACTTGCTTACCTTAACGCAGGCATCACAATCACATTGACCGACGCACGCGAGGCCGATGAGAACGGCAACTACAAGAGCGAGACATTCCACTCTACCGAGGGTTTGAGAGAGTTCGTACGCCACATAGATGCATCACGCGTTCCGCTAATTGGAGATGTAATTTACCTGAACACAGAAAAGAACAACATCCCCATTGAAGTAGCCATCCTTTACAATACCGGTTATAGCGAGAATGTACACACATATGTAAACAACATCAACACATATGAAGGTGGTACACACCTTGCCGGTTTCCGTCGCGCACTCACACGCACACTCAAGAAATATGCCGACGATACCAAGGCGCTTGAGAAGGCAAAGGTTGAGATTTCGGGCGAGGACTTCCGTGAAGGCTTGACAGCCATCGTATCGGTAAAGGTTGCCGAGCCACAGTTCGAAGGCCAGACAAAGACCAAGTTGGGTAACAGCGAGGTAACAGGTGCCGTAGATCAGGCTGTAGGCGAAGCTCTTGCATACTATCTCGAGGAGCACCCAAAAGAGGCTAAGATGGTCGTTGACAAGGTGATTCTTGCAGCTACAGCGCGTATTGCAGCACGCAAGGCACGCGAGAGCGTACAGCGCAAGAGTCCAATGGGCGGTTGCGGCCTGCCAGGCAAACTTGCCGACTGTTCGGACAAGAACCCTGAGAATTGCGAACTATTCCTCGTCGAGGGAGACTCTGCAGGTGGTTCGGCAAAGCAGGGTCGCAAGAACAAATTCCAGGCAATTCTTCCATTGCGTGGAAAGATTCTGAATGTGGAGAAAGTTATGTGGCACAAGGCCTTCGAGAGCGACGAGGTCAACAATATAATCCAAGCCATCGGAGTGCGCTTCGGTCTTGACCCCGAGGACAGCAAGAAGGCAAACATCGAGAAATTACGCTATCACAAGATTATTATGATGGCCGATGCCGATGTCGATGGTGCACACATCGGTACACTCATCATGACGCTCTTCTATCGTTATATGCCAGAACTCATTGAAGCAGGCTATCTCTACAAGGCAATGCCACCACTCTACCTCTGCTCAAAGGGCAAGGTAAAGAAGTACTGCTACGACGACAGAGAGAAAGAGGCATTCATACAGGAGTATGCAGGCGGCAACGAAAAGGATATCAATATCCAGCGTTATAAGGGTCTTGGTGAGATGAACCCCGAGCAACTTTGGGACACAACAATGAACCCTGAGACACGCACCCTGAAGCAGGTTACAATCCGCGATGCACAGGAGGCCGACTACATCTTCTCAATGCTCATGGGCGACGATGTAGGCCCGCGTAGAGAGTTCATCGAGAACAATGCAACATACGCAAACATCGATGCATAAATACTACAAAAAAACGAGCCGCAGCTCGTTTTTTTGTTTCTTATACTTTCAAGAACACCTTCTTCCTATAAAGAAAATAAAGGAAACACCAGCACACAAGCATATAACAGCACCACCAGCCCAACACATAATAATCCTCGGGCAAAGACTTGAGGGCACCGCCAAAAAGTGTATCTACAGGCTTTGAGAAATCCAAGAACTCCTGCGCAAGATATATAGTTATAGAGTTCATTCCTATCACACGGAAAGGCAACGCCCACTTGCTCCACCCCACAACATCCACAATAAGATAGAAAAGCGCAAAAAGCAATAGCGACCAGCCACCTGCACAGCACACAAACGAGCTGCTCCAAAGATTCTTGTTAATAGGGAATACAATATTCCACAGATAACCCAGGGAAAGCAACACAATAGCAGCACCAATCATTGCAGCAACCTTTTGGTATTCATTTGCGATTCTCTTCGAGCGCACAAATTCACCTGTAAATATACCCAATAAAGCAGTCACAATTGCAGGCAAGGTAGAGAGTATCCCTTCAGGGTCATGTATTTCGTTGTGCAATGCTCCCGGCAGCAGAGAGCGGTCGAGATAACCGGCAATACTACCCTCCATAGAGAAAGATGATGCGCCATCGGGAGCATCAGGCGCAACAACAAACGCGATCAGTGCCCAGTATCCAAGCAGAATAAGAGCCGAAAGAAGTACCAGCCACTTGCGTTCTAGCCACACATACAGCAACGAGGCAAACATCCATGCGAGACCAATGCGTCCGAGTACACTCGCACAGCGCAAAGTATCAAAATCGAATTGGAGCAGGCCATTATATACGATACCCAGCAGTACAAGTATCAGACCGCGTTTGAGCACCTTCAATGAAATACTTTCTTTGGACTTCCCGACCGACAGTTGCTTTGCCATGGAAAAGGGGAACGAGATACCAGAAAGGAAAAGGAACAATGGAAAAATCAGGTCATAGAAAGTAAAGCCATCCCATTGTGAATGCCCCATCTCTTCACCAAGAAATTTCAGACCGGGGAAAAGCGATGCGAGACAAATGAGCACAACCTCGCCACCCATAATAAATGACATGTCAAATCCACGCAGGACATCCAACGAAAGTAAACGGCCGCTTTTCTCTTTCATAGCACTTATTTTATTATCAAATCCTCCACTACTACCTTTGGCACATAATGCACTCCATCCTTGCGGTAATATGAATGGTCATCACCCTCCTTTATGTCCACGAGTTTAATATCCTCTGCACCCTTTCCGATAGCAATCACAAGCACAGGCTTATATGGCAACTGCAATGAGTCAACAAGCTTGTCTCCATCAAAATCCATAATACATAAACCATTCAAGCCCATCTCGACAGCCTGCAAAAGCATACTCTGCGCTGAAATGCCAAGATCAACGAATGTACTGTTGCGAGGTTCAATTGTAGAACAGACAATGATGAATGCATTGGGTTCTGTTCCTTGAATGGGCAAATGAAACTCCTTTAAGCCAGCCCCCATTCTTATAAAAGGCAATACTTTATGAGCCTCATCGGCTATCACCGGCCTAAAACGGAGAACCTGACGGTTACGAGCAGATGCCAATTTACAGTTCACACCTATGATGCGGCGCAATTGGTCGGGGCGCACGATGTACGAAGCATCGTATCCCCTCATACTACGGTTCTTTGCAAGCAAGTATAGAAGTCCTTCCTTTGATTTTGAATTTGATGCCGCGCCAGAGTTGGAACGATACTGTTCCATGCGTTTTTCCAAATAGTTGTCGGCCATAATAGAAATTGTAAAAATAAAAAAGAGTCCCTTACAAGAACTCTTTGAGGTACCTGGCGGATTCGAACCGCCGTACATGGTTTTGCAGACCACTGACTAAGCCACTCATCCAAGGTACCGGATGCCTTATGCGACTATTCGCTTTAAGCGATGACAAAGGTAAGACATTTTTTGTGAAGAACAAACAAAGAGACCCATTTTTTGTAGCAATATGCCATTTTTCGGCAATTATTTCACTGAATTAACCCTATTTAAACTTTTATATCCTATCTTCGCGACAAAATAGCACAATGAGACATAAGGTTGAAAGATTCATTGGCGAGCACAGGTTGCTGGAATATGGCGACAAGGTACTCGTTGCTGTCAGTGGTGGAGCCGACTCTGTCGCTCTCCTTATTGTGCTTCATAGGCTTGGGTACAACTGCGAAGCAATACATTGTAACTTTCACCTGCGAGGCGATGAGAGTAACCGCGACGAGCAGTTTACAAAGGAACTGTGCGAACGGTTAGGGGTTGTACTCCACACCATACATTTTGACACAAAGGCGTATGCCAAGGAGAGGAACATCTCTATTGAAATGGCAGCACGCGAGCAGCGTTACACCGCCTTTGAAGAGCACAGGGCTGCAATTGATGCAAAAGCCATTGCAGTTGCACATCACCGCGACGACTCGGCCGAGACTATGCTCCTGAACCTCACCCGTGGCACAGGAATAAAAGGTTTGCGTGGCATACAGCCAAAAAACGGTAATATCATCCGCCCTTTGCTATGCGTGGGACGCGACGAGATAGTCGATTACCTGAAATGGCGTGAAGAGAGCTATGTAACCGACAGCACCAACCTGACCTGCGACTACACACGCAACAAGATAAGGTTAGAGGTTATTCCCAAACTGGCCGAGATAAACCCTTCTATTCTCGCTTCACTTGCAGCTACGGCACAGCGCATAGGCGATGCCGAAAAGATATACAGCCACGCCATTAGGGAAGCCATTGAGCGTGTAAAGCATGGAAATGAAATCAACATTGAGACCCTTTCTAAAGAAGTTGCACCAGCAACTGTTCTGCATGAAATTCTATCGCCATACGGTTTTAATAGCGCGCAGATTGATGACATTGCATGCTCAATGGGAAACGAAGGCTGCAAACAGTTCCACGCGGCTGAGTGGAGCGTAATCAAGGAACGCGGACAACTGAAAATTATCTCCAAGACTATTTTTCTACAGGATGATATGGAATTACCCTGGGAAGGCTCAGTTGAAACAGCACAAGGCACCTTGACCATCACTCACGCCACATTCAACGGAGATATCCCAAAAGAGCGCAATGTTGCTTGTCTTGATGCCGATAGGTTGCATCTGCCGCTTACATTGAGAAGCACTCGTAACGGTGACCGTTTTGCGCCATTCGGCATGCAAGGAACAAAACTTGTGAGCGATTATCTAACTGACCGCAAGAAAAGTAGAATTGAAAAACAGATGCAACTTGTTGTGGTTGATACAAATGGAGAAATTGTGTGGTTAGTAAATGAAAGACCCTCGTCACGCTGCTGTATCAGTAAAGAAACAAAGAATGTTATCCGCTTTGAATGGCGTGGATAGGATTACTATTTAAGACCTTTCAACGCTGCAATAGCATCCTCATTGCCTAACTCTGCCGACATTTTCCACAGTTCCACAGCCTTGTCACGATTTTTGTGGACGCCCTGCCCATAGTGATAGCATATTCCAAGGTCATACATCGCAGTAGCATGTCTCTGTTCTGCGGCTTTAGCGTACCATTTTACAGACTCTTCAAAACTCTGTGTCACACCCATACCCTTGTAGTACATCACACCAAGAATATATTGTGCATCTACATTCCCCTTTTCGGCAACAGAGATATACCATCGGGCAGCAGTGAGATAGTCCTGTTCTACACCATAGCCCATATAATAACACTGGGCAAGATTGTACTGCGCATCAGCATCACCGGCCTCGGCACCCATACTGTACCATTTCACGGCCTCATCATAATCTACTTTACCGCTAATTCCCGTACAGTAGTAGTTACCGACCTTGTTGTATGCCGGGATATAGCCTGAATCTGCAGCCTGACAGTACCGGTCAAAAGCAATTATCTTCTCAATCTTCTCATCAGCATCTACAAAGTATTCGGCAATGCAGAACATCGCTTCGGCATCTCCAAGATCGGCTGCCTGATTATAAAGCTTCATAGCCATATCGTAATCATGGGCAACTCCATCACCCCAATAGTAACAACCGGCAAGCTGACAGATTGACTTGGCATCTCCGTTTTCAGCCGCCTTGGCAAACCAACCAGCCGCCACACGATGATTCTCCTCCACTCCATTACCTGAATAGTAGCAACATGCAAGCACATATTGTGCATCTACATATCCCTGAAGTGCAGCCTTCTCATACCACTTTACAGCTTGAACAGAATCCTTTACAACGCCAACACCATTACTATAACTCTCGGCAAGAGCATATTGCGCATTCACATAACCCTGATTTGCCGATTTGACAAGCCATTCAAAAGCAACACCCTCATCCTTTCCAACACCATCTCCATAAAGATAGCACATTGCAAGATTATACTGTGCTACAGCCAGGCCATGCCCAGCAGCCCTTCGGTACCAATAGAAAGCCTCATCGCAGCTCTCTGTGACACCCAAGCCATAGAAGAAACAATCACCGACCTCATTCCAAGCAAACGGATAACCAAGCTCGGCTGCACGATACAGCAAATCAAAAGCTTTCTCCTTGTCAACATCCACTCCCGTTCCGGTTTTATAGCAAAGTCCCAATTTGGTCATAGCCATAACATTACCCTGTTCTGCAGCAAGGATGTACCACCTCACAGCCTCATCCACATCCTGCCGTGTACCTGTCCCGTTATAATAACAGTTGCCGATATTACTCTGCGCCATATCATTTCCCTGCGCAGCTGATTTCCTAAACCACTTGATTGCCTTATTATAATTTTGCCCTACACCCTTTCCCGAATAGTAACAAGCGCCCAGATTACATTGAGCCGAAGCATCACCACTCTTTGCGGCAGCCTTCCACAACCTTACAGCCGTGTCATAATCACATGCCTTGTAGGCTTCAAGACCCTTGATATACTTTTCACTACGCAGTGTATCCAATGTACAAACCTTTCCATAAGGGCATGACGCCTCCAAAGGAGTAGCCGCAATGAGCGACACAAGCACCAGCAACAATATTTGTACATGGAATCCTTTCATGATGTTAAAGGAAAGTTTCAGTTGACAATCTGTTTCAGCACAGCTTCGGCATCGGGATGCCCAAGCTCAATAGCCTTTTTAAGACAGGAAGCAGCCTCTTTTGAGTCACCCTTCTGCATATACAAACGCCCAAGCAGATAGTGTATATCCGGCTGCTGCGGAGCAAGAGCCTCAGCCTCTTTCAAAACTCTAAGTCCCTCTTCCGAGAACTTGACACGGTAACACAGAACACCTTTTTCAATATAATAAGACACATTCTGCGGCGCAAGACTGATTGCAGAGTCAATGTCATTGAGAGCCAATTGATACATCTTGGCTTTCAGTTCAACCTGTGACCTGAGATAATAGAAATCAGCACCAAGAGTTGTGGAGACAAGTTCCTCATATCTGTTGAAGTCGAGTATAGCATTGCGGTATTTTTCAGCTGCAGAATAGACCAAAGCACGAGTCA
Organism: Bacteroidaceae bacterium; assembly: GCA_017383665.1. GTDB lineage: Bacteria > Bacteroidota > Bacteroidia > Bacteroidales > Bacteroidaceae > HGM04593. Next base: position 11,176 of record JAFNWA010000125.1, read on the forward strand.
GTATATACGGTGCAGCACTCTTTATCGATGATTCATCAAAACTGTTTACAGCGCTGTCAAGCAATGCCACTGATTTTTCATAATTGCCAACCTCATTGTAACACTTTGCAGCCTTGGCAAAAGTTTCGGGGCCTCGTACATCTGTTACCGAAAGAGACTCATAACATTTTGCAGCATCGGTAAAACGACCATGTGAAAAGAGCATGTCTGCCTTGGCGACAACATAAAGCGACTGGTTGTCGAGTTCAATAGCCCTGTCAAACTCGGCCAATGCGTTTTCAAACGAGAGACTCGGATGAGAAATTGAATCTCCGGACAAAAGAATTGCATTTATAACCTTGGCCTTTCCAAAATGCACCTCGGCAACACCTTTTGAGAGTTTCAAAGCCCTGTTCCAGGATTGTTCTGCCAATTCCATGTCCCTGAGGAACAACGCCTCATATTCAGCTCTTGAAATATATCCCTCGTAACTGTCCGGATAATTTGCTATAAATTCGTCAATAACGCTCCTGTATGAGACGCTATCACCAACCATTGCCTGCATATACAGACAAGACAAGGCGTTCTCCTTGCTCGACGGTAACGCAGTGCGTATTCCCATCTGATGATAGAACCCACGACCATATGTTGCCACCGTCGGTTCAAGCATTGAAAGCACAGATGCTCCTATGGCATAACTGTTTATAGTATCTCCGGTTGCAGCCGGTTGCATCATTGCCACAAATTCACCACCTGCATTGACAATAGGCAATGAGAGGAAACGCGATTCCATTGGTTTTTTCAATGTGTAATAAGCACATGAATAGATTGAATCGACTCTCTCAACAATAGTATTCTCGACAAAACCGCCTTTACCCATACCATAACCCAGCAGATACAGTAGTTCGTCATCAGCAACCGGTGTGTGAGAGACAGGAAGAGATTTTATCTTTTTGCTGGGGGCAACTCTAACCCTGATGCAATCCAGAATCTCATTAACGCCCAGGATATGCTTTACAGGATGTACGACGCCCTTGACATCAATGACTACGGCACTGTCTGCCCCCACAAAGAGCGAACGGGAAGAGAGAAGTTCTCCTTTGTCACCTACAAAGAGAGCGGTACCGTTGTTCAACAAGACTCCCTGCTTATAAGTCACGACACTTGCCACAGCATTGCGTGCCTTTTCCACACTCTTAGGCAGCTTATCGGCAAATACAGATATGGCCGACATATATACCGCAAGTAACAACAGCAACCTTTTCATCGCAATCAATCGTTCAAATGACGCTGACGGACAGCCTCGTAAAGAATAACACCGGTAGCAACAGAAACATTCAAGGATTCGATATTGCCATACTGCGGAATTGCAACCCAATCGTCGCAAAGTGCAAGATGCTCCTGTGGAATACC
>JAFNWA010000126.1 GCA_017383665.1 Bacteroidaceae bacterium
GATGAGACAGCACTGAAAAGAAAGACTGTAGCAGAGGTCTATGCACAGGTATTGAGCGACCTGCACACTGCTGAGGAGTGCTACAAACTATTGCCCGAGGAGCAACAATGGCAACCCAAATATCGTACAAGCTTACCCATGGTACAGCTGATGCTGTCACGCACATATCTTTATATGGAGAATTGGGAAAAAGCGGCAGAGTATGCCAAGGCCGTGATGGACAACAAGAAGTTCAAGTTATTGGATCTGAACAGCGTTTCATCAACCGCGGCAGAATATATGTATTACCCCACATACGATTCTCCTGAGACAATCTGGCCCTATGGCGCTCCGGCCGACATGTTCAGCTGGACCTGTAATGAAGCAAACACTCCTAATGTCAACAACGGCAACCAGAAGATGCATGCCTATTTCCAGGCATCGCAGGATTTAAAGGAGACATTCAACGAATTTGATTTGCGCAGAGACCGATACATTATCAAAACCCCAATAGGCACAAAGATTGAAGGGAAAGATACGACAACGATATATATGGATATGGCATACGGAAAGATTAGTGTCGGAACACAATACTATTTGCCAAAAAATGCTGTAAACATATTCGGCCGATGTCTACGCTTGTCCGAGGCATATTTGAACTATGCCGAGGCACAGGCAAATCTTGATGGATTCAACAACGCCATAGAGACTCTTAACACATTACGCGAGAACAGATTCGACCCCGAGGACATGGAGTATCTTGGCGAGGATATTGATATTACAAGTAAAGAGGAACTTATAGCATTTATAAAGGAGGAGAGAAGACGAGAACTTTGCTTTGAAGGACACCGTTGGTTCGACCTGCGTCGCTGGGGTATGCCGGAAATCAGACACATATGGCATAATAGCGAAAAGGACAGTACCGAATACATTCTTAAAGAGAAGGATTTGATGTACACCATACCGATACCGAATGAGGCAATGCAGGAAAACCCGAACCTTGTACAGAATGAACTCCCAGAGAAACGCATAGGAACACCTTTGAAGTAGTAATAAGTTATAGTATAAATTATTTACTCACATGAAACATTTTCTTAAAATCGCAATAGTGACTTTGGCAGCATTGTCAACATTCAGTGCATGTCGTGAAAAGGAAGATGAAATTACTCCATCGGGCAACTACTCCCCCATTCGTGGCGGTTTTCCACAAGGAGACAGCGAATTGGACAAGAGAATATATCAGATAAAGCAGGATTATGGCGTATATCTTCTTTACAAGGATGTAACAGAGGAGGATATGAACCGTACTTGGGAATCGGCCGGAACAAATAACATTCTTATTGCCGGTGACGAGATTGACCGCGAGAATGGCAAATGGGATTTACCCCAAGAACACTTGCCTTTCTATGTCGAATTCTTCCAGGAATATATTTTCCCGAATATCACCACGGAATTTGCAAAATCGACATTCCCTATTAAGATTTACATGATACATAACCTGCGTGAAGAGCCACGAGACTTCGGTGATGATGAAGAAGAAAAGGAGGAAGAGAGCGAAGGAACCGGAGCAAACCCCAACAAGAATCTTCACATAGGAACTTTTGACAATTGGGTTATCAGTTTCCCCGAGGATATTGTCAAAGGAACAGATTCAGACTCTATACTTAAACAGCAGCGTTGTATCTTCATGGTGAATGTAATCAAGAACGCTATAAATAAGGGTGAAATAACATCGCCAAAAGAGTTTTGGGCAGACTACAGCATGAACAAGGATGCCAAATGTATTGATGGTAAGCACGATGGTTGTGACAAGGTATATGTCCCGACTGACACTTTGATGACTGATGTGGATGCAAAAAAAATAAAGAATGGCGAAGAAGGTCTTTACACTCTTGGATATGTCGATGTTCTGGAAGAGAAATTCGGTACAGGAAATACGACCAGAATCCCCAAGCAGATATTCCATCAAAGAGGATGGTTGCATCCCGACTACTGGACAGCAAAGGTAAATCCTACCTGTGATCTTTTTGAGGCATACATAATGAATGCCATGTGGTTTACACCCGAAGAGTTCCACGCAAGATACAATACCGGCAAGAACACATTGATCAAAGAAAAATATGATTTCGTAGTCAATTATATGAAAAAGGAGTACGGAATAGACCTTGTAGGAATTGCATATGGCAAGAAACGAGAATAACTGTTTGAAAAGAAATATAGAAAAAGCATTTATACTGTCCTTGTTGGCTTTGCTTACTATCTCATGTAAAGCCAATAGGGAGATAGACTCCTTGTGGAACAAAGAGTTTACTTGTGCGCAGGAAATCATTGATACTTACTGTTCAATAAAGGAATCCACAAGCAGCAAAGAGAAGGAACTGCTCATCCGGAACCAATGCTACTATGTGTGGCATAGCGGTGAGTATATGTTCAAGTGCCGTGGTAAGAACAGCGACATATATGAACTGGCAAACCACCGTTTTGACCTGCAACTCGACGATAAGATTATCGCCGAGTTTGTGGCAGAAAGGAATTTGGGCAAGTTCGTTGACCACTACTTCACTTTATTGGCAATGCAACAGGGAAGTACATTCAACGATGCACGCGACGGAGTCACCGCAACAGTATTCTACCCGATAAGAGCGCTCAATGAGAACGACTACTACAAGCTACGCGCAATCTTCTCAAGCAATAACGAAGCACTGCACAACGAATATCTTAAAAGGCTGAAGTTCCCTTTGAACAACAGCGGCTGCACAGATGGACTCAAGAGCATAGAACCTCTTATTGAAAAGAATGTGGCAGAGAGCAATCTCAAGAGAGAGATACTTGAATTGTACAGCATATTCTCACGCATGATGCCCGGGGAGCTGGCTCCACTCTCCACACTGAAGGATTGCGAAGGTAACGGGCACACATTTGCCGAATTCAAAGGAAAGGTGATTGTAATAGATGTGTGGGCTACATGGTGTAGCAGTTGCATAGCAAATATGCCCAAATTCATTGCACTGAGCAATGAGTACAAGGGCCGCAATGACATCAGTTTCATAACAATCTCCATCGATCGTAGCGAAGACAAAGAGACATGGTTGGAAAATATTGAAAGGAACAGCATGCAACCATTGCTAAACCTTTTCCCCGATTGTGCTGAACAATCACAGTTTGAAACAGATTTCCGCATCTCGGGAGTTCCGCGATATATCATCATTGACAAAAGTGGCAACATAGTATCGGCTCATGCCCCAGCCCCAGGCACCGAGATGAGAAAAATGATTGAAACCGCATTGATAACCCAATAAGAATTATCAAAAAATAATAGCATTCAATGAATGCTATTATTTTTTTAACACATGCATCTCAGTATATCTATCAATAATTTACTAACTTTGCAACC
>JAFNWA010000127.1 GCA_017383665.1 Bacteroidaceae bacterium
CTTGGTGACTGCGTATGGGATACAAAGACCAACCTGGAGAAGCGCATGAATGCCGAGGCCGAGGCCAACAGCGACAAGTACCGCATAGCCAAGCGTGCAAAGCAACTCGACCTTGATGCAATCCACGATACCGTACACGAGATGGCAAAGGACGAGGCTCGTCACGGCAAAGGTTTCGAGGGCTTGTTCAACCGCTACTTCAAGTAAAGAAAACTTTTGAGATTATACTAAACAACTGAGAAATAAACCATTAAGAATCTACTTTGAAAAACATCAACTGAGAAAAAACCATAAATGTAATTGTTTTAGTAAGTGAATAGTGTTTAAATGTTGAGCGCCGGCTGCAGTGATGCACCCGGCGCTTTTTTGTTTTGTATAGCTGTTTTTGAGGGCGGCAATTGCCCGTTTTTGCCGTTCTTTTACTTCAGGAATACGAAATATACAGCAAGTACAAGGAATATTACGGCTACAAAATGGTTCCATTGCAATGTCTCTCCCTTGAAGAGTACCGATACTATCACGCCGAATACCACGCACGATATTACCTCCTGGATAACCTTTAGCTGTACCAATGAGAAGGGACCGCCGTTGATGTCCGAACCTATTCTATTTGCCGGAATCAGGAACGAATACTCCAGTAAGGCAACGCACCAACTTATAAGGACTATGAACACAATTGATGTGTTCGGCGAAATGATTTTCATCTCTTGAAGTTTGAGGTTACCATACCAGGCAAGAGTCATGAAACTGTTGGAGATAATCAACAGCAGAATTGTTACTAGTGACTTTGACATTGTTGTATTTATTTACTGTTTTTTGATAATTCTTGGAGGTAGCAACTCTGGTTGTATGTTGCTCATCGAGCCCCAGAGATTGTAGCGTGCATCGGGGTTCAGCGACTCAAGATGCGCCAGCAGGTCTTTCATTGCCTTGCGGTTCGAGTCGTTCTCGAACGGGCAGTTCTTTATCTGTGCCGGGAAACTGCTTTCAACAGCATACGCCTCTACATTGTTCTCGTTCACGAGACACAGCGGGCGTATGATTGCAATGGGGAATTTCTCCATCTGCATCACCGGTGCCATTGCGCTGAATGCTCCCTGGAAAGTTATGTTCATGAGCATGGTCTCAATGAAATCGTCCATGTTGTGTCCGAGTGCGATTTTGTTGCAACCGAGCTCCTGGGCAAGTGTGAAGAGAGCCTTGCGGCGGTTCCATGAACAGAGAAAACAGGGCGACTTGCGCGTGTCGGTCGAGGCGTCGAAACTGCTCTCTACTATGTGCAACTCAACGCCCAACCCATCGCAGAACTCCTGTAGGAAACGGTGGTCGGACTTGTAAGGAATGTTTACCATTGTCACATGCGCTGCTACAATGCTTATCGACGGCTTGAAGATGCGGCTCCGTTCGCTCATCAATTGTAGCAGTGTCAGTGAGTCTTTGCCACCCGACAGGGCTACCAGAATCTTGTCGCCGTCGGCAAACATGGCATACTCCTTTGTTGCCTTGTTGAATTGCTTCTGTATCTTCTTGTACAACCTTTGCTGTTCTGTAAATTTTGCCATCGCCGTCCTGGTTTTCGCGCTTTTTGTTTTGCGCGTGCAAAGATAGTGCAAGTTCTTCAAATTTTTTATAAAAAACCTTTGTGCTTGCGCGAAATGTGTGCTCGTAATCTTAAATTTATTAAAAAAAGCCCGTCGAGTGCGTGTTGTTATGTTTTTATGTGTATATTTGAACGAGAAACCCGAGACTTGCTTCACTGTTTTTCAAAGCGAGTGCAAATTATGTTCGAACTTCAGCTCGTTTATGCTATATTTGTGCGACGAATACATGCTGCACTCGCGGTATAAATTACGATTTACAATTTTTATGAAGAAAATATTTTTACTTGCTATATTCTCTCTTCTTGCAGTGACCGTGGCTTTTGCTCAGAGCAGGGAGACGCTCAAGAGAACTTTTGACGCCGGACGCTTTCTCGAGGCAAAACCCATGGCCGAGAAACTGTATGCCAAGTATCCCAAGAACAGCGAATATAACTATTGGTATGCAGCATGCTGCATTGAAACCGGAGATACAGTCGATGTTGAGCCAATGCTTCAGTTTGCCGCATCGCGCAAGATTGTCAATGCCTTCCGCTATCTGGGCGATTGGTACTATGGCAGGCAGTACTACAGTGCGGCAGCCGAACAATACAGCGAGTTTATTGACAAAACAAAGGATAATGAACTTCGTGATGCAGTGCAAAAGAGACTGAATCTGTGTGACAGGCTCGACCGCATGGTTCGCAACAGCGAGGTAGTCTGCTTCATTGACAGTATTGTAGTTGACAAGGAGGCTTTCCTGTCGGTCTATCGCATGGGTAACGATGCCGGTATCATTGCAACCTGTGCCCAATATTTTGCCGATGACGAACTTCGCGGACATATTAACGAGACCGAGCGCGGAATGGATATATTCTTCTCGGACGAGAACGAGGACAGCGTGCCGTTGCTCAAGC
>JAFNWA010000128.1 GCA_017383665.1 Bacteroidaceae bacterium
AAAGAAAGCGGAGCCTACGTTCTTTTTTATTCAACTGCGTAGGGCTGGACTCCTTGTAATAAACGAATAAGCAGAATGAGAACTTCGCTTGGAATGTATTGTGATACACGCCATTTGCGTGTACGCCGACAAAGATAACGCATTTTTGAGGAAGAACACTCTAAAATTCAAATAATTCATAAAATCTCATTATTTTATTTTCGCTAATTTCAAATAAAGCTTTGTACCAACTCAGTTGTCACATTTTTTGCGACAACTGAATACAATCAATATCACCTGTGCATTTTTTGCACAGGTGAAAATTTGCCAAGCTGTGCAAAAATTGCACAAGTTCAATAGGATATTAAAAGAGTATATAATTTGGTATGTGCAATTTTTGCACATGCCAACAAACAAATGTATTTTTGTTGCAAATAATGTTTTATGCATATTTTGCATATTACTCACACCACAACAAAACAACTAGAATTTACAGAGATTCCTCACATTAAGTTCGGAATGACAAAAACGCGAGTTGTCATTCTGACAAAGCGAAGCGGCGGAAGAATCTATAAAAAACATACAATTATGGAAACACCTATTCTCAACGACCACAACAAGGCAGAGTACCCGCCTATGCATACCGTAGAACACATCCTCAACCAGACGATGATTCGTTTGTTCGGATGTGAGCGTAGCCGTAACGCACACATTGAGCGGAAGAAGAGTAAGTGCGACTACACCCTACCTTGCGCGCCAACAGATGAACAGATTGCAGCTATTGAACAGCAAGTGAACGATGTTATAGCACAGCAGTTGCCCGTTACCGTTGAATTCGTGACACGCGAGAATGTGCCAGCCGGTGTTGACCTTAGTAAATTGCCGGACGATGCAAGCGAAACACTGCGTATTGTGCGTGTGGGTGATTATGATGTGTGCGCATGCATAGGAACACATGTGGAGAACACATGCGAGATTGGACGATTCAAGATTATCAGCCACAGTTTTGAAAACGGCACACTGCGTTTGAGGTTTAAACTGGAGCAGGCACAACAATAAAACCGGCAGCAACAGCTGCTATAACAGAAAATTTTTGTACCTTAGCAAAATATTTGTGACTTGCACAAAATGGTAAAGAAATTCCAACGGATATACACATCAACTGCAGCAGGGGCATTTGAAGAGATGCTCCGCGATGCGCTGTCGCAAGTTGATGCAGATGGAGTAATCAAATTAGCCATTTTCAACTTACCGGCAAACAACAGCGAATACAAGAAAAACCTTGAGACAATAGAGAATATTACAAAGGAAGTATTCGGCGAGTTGTCACCGCTTACAAGCTACATCTCACAAAGGACATCACATGGTGGCGTAACCATTGAAGCAACTTACATTGCAGATACATGTGCAACCATTGAACACCATCGCAACTACAAGCTAATCAGCCACAACGGTTGCAGGGAGATTATAACCGGTGGTATTATCCCAAGATTTGACGGAGGAAGTACCTTTGAACAGTCAACAGATATCTTTGAAGGCATTGGTAAGATGCTTTCGGTCAACGGTTTCAGGACAAGCGACATCTATCGCCAATGGAACTATATCCCGGGAATTACAATGCTGAACGATGGTAGCCAGAACTACCAGGAGTTCAACGATGCGCGTTCGATATTCTACGGCAGAGATAACTGGGCAGGCGGCTACCCTGCCGCAACAGGCATTGGAACCGCTGCCGGAGGCGTGGTAGTTGAGATTTGCGCCATAAAGGATGAGCAATGTGCCAACCTGCCAATTGACAATCCATTGCAGATTGCAGCACACAACTACTCGCAGCAGGTACTCGACGGCAAGGTGATAGAGCAGTTGAGCGAGAGGACAACACCGAAGTTCGAGCGTGCACGCTTGCTTGGAGGCACAATTCTCATATCAGGCACAGCAGCCATAAAGGGCGAATGTAGCAACTATAGCACAGATGCCGTGGAGCAGGCTGCCGAGACTATGGAGATTATGGACCGGCTCACAAGCAAGGAGAATCTACCTGTGGAGAACAGCGGTTCTACATATGACCTTTTACGCGTGTATGTAAAACGCGAGAACGACATTCCGGCTGTTTGCGAGTATATGCAGCAGCACTACCCTGCTACACAGAAGCATTATCTTGTGGCCGATGTGTGCCGTCCCGAGCTTCTCATTGAAATTGAGGGTGTGGCACATATCTGATTGATGCCACAAAGATTATAATTATCATTTCACTTTACGCAAATCTAATTTACATGAAGATTATGAACAAGATTATGGCAGCAGCTGTTGCTTTGGCTGCTTGCGGATGCGGAAGCAGTGGCAAGAGCACCGATAAGGGCGCAAATCCACTGCTTTCAGACTTCAACACCCCACACAACATTGCTCCATTTGCAAGCATCACCATAGATAACTATCGCGAGGGCATGTTACTTGGTATGGAAGAACAGAAGAAAGAGATTGAGGCTATCACAAACAACACTGATGCTCCAACCTTTGAGAACACCATTGTTGCCCTTGACCAGTGCGGCAAACTTTTGCGCAAGGTACGCGGCACATTCAGTCCACTCGCAAGCAGCAACTCTAACGAGGCAATGCGTGCGTTGCAGAAGGAGATGTCGCCACTGTTCTCGGCTCACAACGATGACATATATCTAAGCGAAAAGCTCTTTGCACGCGTAAAGACCATATACGAGAACCGAGCTGCGCTCACCCTCACAGCCGAGGAGACAAAGATTCTGGAGAACATCTACAAGCGTTTCGTGAACAGCGGTGCCAACCTCGACGATGAACAGAAAGCAAAGCTGCGCGAGCTCAACAAAGAGCTCTCGATGCTACAACTCACATTCTCGCAGAACCTGCTGCACGAGACAAACAACACATTCGTTGTAGCTGAGAGCATTGAGGAACTCAAGGGCTTGCCACAGGCGAACATCGACGCCGCGGCAAAGATGGCTGCCGACAACGGACAGCCCGGCAAGTGGATGTTCAACATGCAGCGTCCAAGCTGCAACCCCGTGTTGCAGTATTGCGAGAACCGCGAACTGCGTGAGAAGGTATATAACGCCTACTAC
>JAFNWA010000129.1 GCA_017383665.1 Bacteroidaceae bacterium
ACCACGAGGTTATCAGTGTATTCAACAACTGTGAGGCTTTTGCCGAATACAACATTGATAATCTGTCCCATCATCTCAATGTCAATAACGCAGTAAAGTCTTTCAGCATCCATCTTTCCTGTCAGGCTTACAGGGATAGCACCAAGGAATGGACCCATCCAATCCTCTTCGTTGCCCTCGTTGCCAGCTGCGATGATGATGTCCTGACTTGTCTGGAAACTCTTGATTCCGTTCTCTTCTGTTGCAGTGATGCCGTCAAGAACAATGTTGCCCACCAAAATTTCACCGCCGAGTGTGAAGTTGTTCAATGCGAGCTTGTATGTACCATCTGTGTTATGCTCAACAAAAATTGTTGTCTCCTGTGGATCTGTGCTCTCATCATTGATTGTGACAATCAGGTTGTCTGTGTATTCAATAACAGAATTGTTATCTGTTGCAAAATCGCTGCCGAATACAACATTGATAACCTGTCCGAGTGACTCGCTCATATCAATGTCGATAGTGCAGTATAGCTTCTCAGAGTCCATCTTGCCGATGAGGCTTACAGGGATAGCGCCGAGGCTTGGACCCAACCACTCTTCTTCATTTCCCTCACCGGCAGTGATGAAGATCTCCTGGTTTGTCTGGAAGCTCTTGATACCGTTGCTTTCAGTAACAGTGATGCCATCAAGAACAATGTTTCCAACCTGAATCATGCCACCGAGTGTGAAATTGTTCAGCGCAAGTTTGTATGTGCCGTTGGCGTTCTGCTCAACGATGATGGTTGTCTCCTGTGGGTCTGTGCTCTCGCCGTCGATTGTAACAACCAAATTGTCTGTGTAGGTTTTTGTCTGTGCCATTGCGAATGTAGCGGCAACGGCAAGCATTAGTGTGAGTAAAGTTTTCTTCATAAGCTTTTATCTTTTAATGGTTTGTGTTTTTAAAATAGGTATGCAAAGCCCAATGTTCCATAAATTGGGTAAAGCGGGAATGTAATACTCTTGAAACTATCAGGGAAAATACTATTGAAACTCCACTTGAGATCGGCAAATATTGCAAGGTGTTTGTAAACAGTGTATTCTCCGCCAATCTGTAAACCCCAGTTGAACTTGCTCAAATATTCACTGAAGTCGTAACTGGCGCTCTCTATCGGTAACTTAGTGCCGGTAGGGTTCTTTTCGCGTATATATCCGTTGTGAACCTCACCCGAGAATTTTCCGTCGAACATGTACGAAACGAACAGACCACCCGACATGTTCCAACGCTCATTGAACTTGTAAATAGCAAGTACCGGCAGTGTCAGGTATGTGTTGCTGACATAAATTTTTACATTACCGGTCCAAGGACCCTCTATAATATTTCCATCATTCATTACCTCTGTATGGTAGTTCTTTGTACCGGCTTCTGTGGTCATACCCTTTGTCTCGAGTCTTAAACCCCATCTTAGACCCCAGTTTCCTTTGCCGAACATCTTTTCTACAGTTCCTTCAATGGAAAAGTTAAGCCCAGGATTGTAGCTCTCGATACTACGGATTTCTACAGGCAGTGGTAGCGGTGCGGTTCCTCCAATGTTGTAACCTGCACTCAAGCGTACATGCCATCCTTTAATAGCTGCCTTGAACAGATTGTTGTCACTGTCGCTAACTTCATTGTCTTTTGCTATTGACGGGATAGATATTATTGCCGCAATTATTGAAATCAGTATTTTTTTCATATTCTTATGTGTCTCTGGTTTGTGCTATGCAACTTCTTAGTTTTCCCAGTTGATTTTTATTTCATCTATGTATAGTGTACTACCTACAGCACCTTCAAAATAAGCTCCATCCTTGCTTGAACTTGCCACAACTGTTATAGCATATTCGCCGCTCTCAAGTTTCTTGTAGTCAAAGGTCTTGCCACCGAATTCTTTGTAAGGAATCTTGAACTGGGTCCATTCGGTTGGCTCACCGGGATTCTCAAGTTCTGCAACCAACACAATTCGGTCGCTTGAGAGTACATTACCGCCGTTAAGTGGCTCAAAATTGTTTGGGTCAATCTCATACAGCACCGAGTAGATTGAGCATGTGTCAACACGGCCCTCAATATCATTCATTGCTTTGTCGGTGAACACCTCGCCCGGTGTATATTTGTAGTAACCAGTCAAAGAAACAGGACGACCTGGTGCAATGGGAAGTCCAAACCTTGTTGCTTCGAGTGGAGCTTTAGTGGCGTTTGCGCTTTGGAATTCTCCAATAAAGATATTACCGGCAGCAATGGGCATCTTCATCATCTTACCGAATGTGCCAGTGCTGCGTGTAGTGAGCTTTACACAATTTCCAGTTACACCATCCTCAGATGTTGATGTAGGATAGTCCTCGGGAGATTTTCCAAGTCCTGACATCGAGAAGCCTGCATTACCGCTTGCCCATATATTGTTTGTTATGCCATCCTTGTTTGTTTCAGACCAAGTTGTGAATTTTTGGGTTGTGAAATTCTCAAATCCAAAGAGATGGTCTATATCAAGTGGCAGCATCTTTATAAATTTTATGCTGTACTCCTTGGACCAAATACC
>JAFNWA010000130.1 GCA_017383665.1 Bacteroidaceae bacterium
ACACCAAGCAGCGTCTGTGCCTGGGTGCCGTTCTTTACTCCCTCTACAAGCTGTGCAATGGCTTCGGGCTGGTCGCCCATAGGAGAGTAGCCGGATATAAGTTCAAACTTCATATGCGTTGCGAAAAAAATGGGTGCTAATATACGGTTTTTTTTTGAAATGGGCAAGAATGTTGTGAGTCTGCCCGGTTCATGTTGTGCTCTCTTTCAAATAACAAAGTTACGATTTGCATAATCTTTCCATTTTATATATCTTTGAAAAAGAATTGCAAATAATATAAAAGTAACCATAATATGAAAAAACTGTTTTACGCTTTTGTGCTGTCTTTGCCACTTTGTGCAGCAGCCGACAATCCGCCTCTTATGGGCTGGAGTTCATGGAATACCTATGGTTTCCAAATCAATGATTCTGTAATACAGGCGCAGGCCGATGCCATGGTTGAGCTTGGATTCAAAGAGTGTGGTTATAATCACATCAATATTGACGACGGCTTCTTTGGTGGCCGTGATGCCGAGGGTAATCTGCTCATTCACCCAGAGCGTTTCCCCAACGGGTTGCGCGGGCTTGTGGATTACATTCATGCCAAGGGCTTGAAGGCCGGCATCTACAGCGATGCTGGTCGCAACACCTGTGCCTCATTTTGGGGCAAGCCAAAGGATGAGATTGGCCGTGGTGTGGGCCTTTATGGCCACGATGCTGCCGATTTTGACCTCTATTTCAACCCTGACAAACTCAATTTCGATTTTATAAAGATTGACTATTGCGGTGCCGATGCCGGCAACAACGACGAGGGTCTTGACCTTGATGTGGAGCAGCGTTACAAGGAGATTGCAGCGGCAATAAAGGCTGTCGGTCGCGATGACATCACCTGGAACATCTGCCGTTGGGCATTCCCCGGTACATGGGCATGTGAGATAGCCGATTCATGGCGCACAACCGAGGATATCTATCTTGGTTGGGAGTCGGTAAAGAGCATCATTAACCAGAGCCTTTACCTGTCGGCCTATACAAGCTACGGCCGTTACAACGACATGGACATGCTTGAGGTTGGTCGCGGATTGACCGAGGAGGAGGACAAGACCCACTTTGGAATGTGGTGTATAATGAGTTCTCCGTTGCTTATCGGCTGCGACATGAACGATATAAAGGGCAATGCGCTTGAACTGATGCAAAACAAGGAACTCATAGCCTTGAACCAGAATACTCTTGGCTTGCAGGCCTATGTGGTGAAGCGCGAGAATGGTGCCTATGTACTTGTAAAGGATGTTGAGGAAAAGTATGGTACAAAGCGTGCGGTGGCATTCTATAACCCCACAAATGCGTCTGTTGAAATGAGTATCGCATTCTCACAGCTTGACCTTGCCGGAAATGTCAAAGTGCGCGACCTGTTTGAGAAAAAGGACAAAGGTGTCTATGAAGGCTCATATTCGGTTACAGTTCCTGCACATGGTACAAGAATCTATAAACTTGAGGCAGAGCAGCGTCTTGAGCGCAAGGTGTATGAGGCCGAGACAGCCTGGCTCACAGACTATCAGGAAATCAAGAACAACGAAGTGTATGGCACTGCTATCTATTCCGAGAAGAACGGTTGCTCGGGCGGTGTGGCTGTAGGCTGGCTCGGTAACCGCGACAGCAATGACTTGCAGTGGCGTAATGTGTATAGCAAGGAGGGTGGCGAATATACCCTGCGTGTATATTTTGTAACCGGTGACAACCGCACAATGAAGCTGAGTGTCAATGGCGGTGAGGCTATTGTATATACAGGTAATTCAGGTGGTTGGGGCACTGTCGGTGCAGCCGAGTTTGATGTTGTGCTCGAGAAGGGCGAGAATGTGGTGCGCCTTTTCAATGAGAGCGGATATATGGGCGACATTGACAAGATGGAAGTAGTGAACAAGAATGCCCCCGTTGTAACCGAGGATTATCCTGTCATCTTTGACAAGAATCAGGGTTATACTCACGGCAGCCGTCGCCTGAACAGCGTTTCGCTTGGCGCGCAGACATTGTCGTTGCCAACTCCTTTGAAGGTATATAGCAAGATTGACAGCCCTACATTCCATGCCCAGCCAGGCGAGACCGTAACACCTTCTTTGGGTTTTACAGGTACTTGGATGAACGGTTTTGTATATGTTGACCGTGGACAGGATGGCGCTTTCGAGGCAAAGTTGAATGCCGACGGCTCAATCCCTGCCGGTAGTGATATTATGGCATTCTCATACGCTGAACCTTCTTTGGGCTCGGGCATAGGCTATAACAGCAAGGGCGAGAGGGTTTCGAATACCAATGTGCTCAACCCACCTTCGTTCACTGTTCCTGCCGATATGGCTCCCGGTTTCTACCGCATGCGTTATAAGGTCGATTGGGCTTCAATAGACCCGGCTGGTCGCAGTGAGGACGGAAACGGTATTTTGCAAAACGGCGGTGCTATATGTGATGTGATATTGAATGTACACAACGAAAACGGTGCACTTGAGGTTGTTGCCGAGAATGGTATGTTGCTTGCTGCCGATGGATCTGCATTGCCTTCGACAGTAGCTTTCGGTGAGGCGCTTGTGCTAACAGTTGCTTCAAACGAAGGTTATGTGCTCGATGCTGTAAAGGTTCTTCACGGTCACAATTTCAATGGCAATGAGGTGCTGCATGGTGTCAAGCAGTACAGCGAGGAGATTATCCCCGGAACACTTGTTAAGGACGGTAAGGTGACAATCCCGGCAGAATATATTGATGGAGATGTAGTGCTGACAGCCTCTTTTGTGAAAGCCGGTAACGGTCAGGGCGGCGAGGGTTATGCGCTCTCATTCGACAAGGATGCAACGGTTGAGAATATGGCAAATACAATAATCCTCAACGGAAACTCATTCAATGTTGGCGGTAAGGCTTATTATGATTTCACTTCATCTCCAGTGGCAATGTATGATACAAGGGAATTGAGTGTTTCATTTGGTGCTGCACCTGACAAGAATACCTATTTGTATATCGACTATAATAATGACGGACGCTTTATCGCATTGTTGACCGACGATGGAAAACCGGCAGTTTCGAGCGAACTTGTGGCTATTGACGGTGAACTTTCATGTGAAATCCCGGCCATGCTTCCCGACGGTATCTACCGTGCTCGCGTAAAGGTCGATGCTGACAATATAAACTCCGATGGCTCGGAGAATATAGTTGCCGAAAAAGGTTATGTGGCAGATTTCCTGATCAACTTGGTGGCCGCTGACAAGGCGTTGTCTTTGAATACCGTTGACGGTAGCATTGATGGCGAGAACTATACTGCGTTGCCTATGGTAGTAACTCCAGGCAATGGCTTCACTGCGGTGTTGCGCGGTGCCCCCGGTTTTGTTTGCAACGAACTTGTAGTGCGTCATGGTCATAATATTGACGGTGAGCAGATAGTTAACGGTAATACACAGTGGCGCGAGGATGTGCTGCCTGTTGTTGACGGCAATGCTGTTATTGAAGCTTCGCTGGTCGATGGCGATGTTGCGCTATATGCCGAGTTTGCTCCCCAGGAGGGTAGTGAGTGGCAGCTTGTCTTCAGTGACGAGTTCAATGCCGAGGATATGTCACAGCCGGTTGATGAGAAGTGGATGCGTTGCCAACGCTATGGTGCTACATGGAACCGTTGGCTCAGCGACAGCAAGGAGGTCATCTATCTGCAGGGTGGCGACCTTGTTGCCCGTGCAATACCTAACCCCGACATGGCAAGTGACCCTGTTCCAATGATTACCGGCGGTATAAAGAGTAACAAACGATTCGGCTTTACATACGGATATGTCGAGGCACGCATCAAGTCCAATCCTTGGACCGGAAACTTCCCTGCATTCTGGATGATGCCCGAGGATCAGAGTGCCGGTTGGCCCGACTGTGGCGAGATTGACATCTGGGAGACTATCGACTCTCAGGAGCGCTCATGGCACACCGTACACAGTAACTGGACATACGACCTTGGAAATACCAATAACCCGAAATCAAGCTTCAATGTCGCTACATCGCACGACCGTTATCACACATACGGCTTGAAGTGGGATGCGACAACGCTTGTTTGGTATGTCGATGGCAAGGAGGTTGGCCGCTATGAAAAATCAACCAACCAGTCACAGCTCAACCAGGGACAGTGGCCGTTTGACAAGCATTTCCATCTGATACTCAACCAGAGCGTGGGTAATAATGCTTGGGCAGCCGATGCCGATGTCACCCACACCTATGAGACACGCTTCGACTGGGTGCGTGTATATCAGACACCAGGAATGGAGAACACAGACGGTACTGTTGGAGTAGTGTCTGTTCCCGAAGAGAAGAGCATTGCAGTTCAGGCTGTTGCCGGTGGAGTAGAGGTCTCTGTTACAGCTCCCCGTGTCGTGACAGTGCACGATGTCGCAGGGCGCAAGGTTGCCGAAACTGTTGTCTATGGTACATGTCGTTTTGCATTGCCTTGCGGTGTCTATGTGGTGGATGAAACAAAGGTGGTGGTTCGATAATCACCACTTTGTGAAGTACATATTTTTGTAATATTTTAGTTTTACTAACTAATAATGCCAAATATATGGTTGTATTTTCTGCCGAAAAACACTATCTTTGCAAAAATTTTCAATAAACTCGTTTAGTGTGCGCTGTTGTACGCGCTCCTGATTGATTGCTGATGATGAAAAAAGTAACATACATACTTCTGTTGCTTCTTGTTACATTGACCTCTTGCGACACTTATAGCAAGATTTTCAAGAGCAATGACTATGACTACAGGTATGAAGCTGCCAAGAGCTATTACCTTGACGGGAAGTATGT
>JAFNWA010000131.1 GCA_017383665.1 Bacteroidaceae bacterium
GAGTCTCTTTTGAATCTTTTGTGTAAGTGTCATTTTGTCGTTTTTTAAGAATTTATTTTACCCATTTGTCAAGCCACGCAAAGAATGTGCGTTGCCACAATATTCCATTCTGGGGTTTCAGCACCCAGTGATTCTCGTCGGGGAACAGAAGCAACTGTGCAGGGATGCCGCGCAGGCGTGCAGCGTTGAATGCTGCCATTGACTGTGATGAGAGGATGCGGTAGTCACGGTCACCGTGGATAAGTAGGATTGGAGTGTCCCACTTCTCAACGAACTTGTGCGGTGAGTTTGCGTATGAACGCTTCACGCCTTCTGTCTGCTCGTATGGGGCTCCACCCAAATCCCAGTTGGGGAACCAACTCTCCTCGGTCTCATAGTACTGTTGCTCCATGTTGAAGAAACCGTCGTGTGCAATGAATGCCTTGAAACGCTTCTCGTGGTGTCCTGCTAGCCACATAGCTGAGTATCCACCGAAGCTCGCACCCACGCAACCCAAGCGGTCTGTGTCAACATAAGGCTCCTTGCAGATGTCATCGATTGCTGTTAGCAGGTCGCTCATGCAGTTGCCGCCATAGTTGGTGCTGATTTCCTCGTTCCACTCAAGACCGAAACCGGGGAGGCCGCGGCGGTTGGGAGCGATGATGATGTAGCCGTTGGCGGCCATCATCTGGAAGTTCCAACGGTAGCTCCAGAACTGGCACACAGGTGACTGTGGACCACCTTCGCAGAAGAGCAGAGTGGGGTACTTCTTTGTTGGGTCAAAATGTGGAGGGTAGATTACCCATGAGTGGAGGTCCTTGCCATCGACAGTCTTGCACCAGCGTGCCTCGACTTTACCTGTCGCTATCTGGTCAAAGATATGCTTGTTTTCATTAGTGAGCTGCTTTACCTCGGCGCCGGCCTTTGCCTTCATGGTGTAGATGTCGGCTGGTGCGCTCATTGAAACGCGTGTCATGATGAGGTTCTTGCCTCCGAGCATCGCCACCGAGTTGTAGTCGTGTACGCCATCAGTCATCTTTGTGAGCTTGCCTTTGAGGGTGATGTTATATACCTGTGTGGTGCCATGCCATGTACCTGTGAAATAGAGGCTCTTGCTGTCCGGTGCCCAGCAGTAACTATCGACATTGCTGTCAAACGCAGTGACGCCATTGGCATCGGGCATGCCTGTGAGGTATGTGCGCTCACCGGTTGCAAGGTTCATCACGCTAAGGCGAATCTGGTCGCTCTCATATCCGTCGCGCGCCATGCTTGTCCAGGCAATCATCTTGCCGTCGGGCGAGAACTGTGGCGCATTGTCATATCCGTAGCTCGCACGCTCCTCGTCGAGCTTGCACAGGTTTGTGGTTGTGCCGCTTGTGAGGTCGTAGAGGTAAATGTCTGTGTCTGTGCTCAATGTGTAGTCGCGGCCGCTCTTCTTGTTGCATGAGTATGCAATCTGTTTTGAGTCGTTGCTCCATGCGAGCTGCTCTGTGCCACCGAACGGGCGGTTGGGGCAATCGTAGATTGTGCCTTCGAGCATGTCCTTGCCCTCGTCAATTGATGTGCCGTTAAAGTTGGCAATGAAAGGGTGTGGTGCGTCGTTGAGCCATTCGTCCCAGTGTTTGTAC
>JAFNWA010000132.1 GCA_017383665.1 Bacteroidaceae bacterium
ATTGCCGCAATGCTGTCGGCATCTTTCATATGTTGGTTGGGCATGTTGTCATCACCGTCATCGGCAAGGAGAAGAATCCTGTTCTGCCACTCACCGGCATCCTTGTTCTGCATGTAGGCTATTGTCTTGTCAACTACCGCATCGGCTTCGGCCACCGTCTGTGCCGGAATACGCCCAACTCCCAAATCGACTTTATAGCGTGCATGTTTGGCAGCCATGTCGTCATTAAGGCTGGCACCCTCACCGTCATCAAGGAAACCCATATAATCCTCAAGTACATAGGAGCGTATGGCATCGACAGAATTCAACGATTCATAACAGAGAAGATAATCATCCTGTTTACGCCCGGGGAATGTTATCAAGCGATTATCGAACCAACTATCGCCAAACAGCAAAAGGTATTTTGGAGCGTCATCTGATGTTGCAGCACGGTCATATAGCATCTTCATCAACCTGCGGTAGGCGGTCACATCGGGAGTTCCCGAAGAGAACTCATTATATACTTGCTGAGCCGTCACAACCTCGACCGCAAGGCCATCCATTGAACGATGTGCATCGGCAAGCCGGTTTGCCGCCGACAGGAAACTGCCGTTTGACGGCACAATGATTACCATATCGGTATTACCCATGGCATGCAGATTCTGATTGGGAATTTCGCCCAACATCTTCACCGATGGAAACGAACCGTTTATATCAACCGCAACAAGATTCGCCTCTGCACTTGCCGGAGCTACAACCGAGTATGTTGCACCGTTAAGCGTTCCAACCAACTCTTTTATTTCTGTTGGAGATGTGACATTCCACACCTTTGTATTGGCATTACAACCAGTAATCTCAAATACTGCATTCTCATCCTTATTCAAATCGCCACGAAACAGCGTTGAAGAAGAATGTAGAGCGAGAGAACGACGATAGTTGATACGAATGAAATCAAGGTATCCCATGAGCGAATTGTCATCAACCACATGAGTCAGACTGAGCCCAAAATCCTCGGCGACTCCGTTTGAAAGCGTAAACTTACCCTCGGCAAATTTACCTACTTCGCCCGAGACCCTGCGCCCCAAGGTCAACGATCCCAACGATTTTGTCCCATTTGCGTCCTCATACACAATTGCCACATTGCTCTTGGTCTCACCACCGGTTGCAAAAGACAAATCAACGAGCGCCTCGCCTTCAACTGCACCATCCAAACTAAACTTGAAATTCTTCTTACGACCTTGTGACTGCGAAAAAGCATCGCTATCAACAAGTTTCCGACCATAAGAGCAAAGACTCTTCTTCTCCTTTTCATACAAAGCGTAATCATTGTACGATGTATAAACAGATGAATTTGTTGGTTGAAGAGTTTCTTTAGGGAACTCCATTGGCAACTCTTCGCCCTCGGTGAGAAAATAGCAACCATAGGTTGAATACACATTCTGCAAGTGTATATAACGGCCGTTATTGTACTCCCACTTTATTGTTCCGTTTGCATAGAAGAGTACATAACCATTTTCGCGCCACAGCGGCACCTCAACAAAGTCATCGGGCAAAGATTCCAAGCCTGCTTCGGGCAGAATATGTCCACCATAGCCATACAAACGGACCTTTTCAGGATTACCGAAGCCCATTTTCTTGAGTTCGCCGTCCGTTATCTTGTGTACACCGTTCTCCTCAACAGCAATACGCACCCATTTGCCGGCAGAGAGTACCGACGAGGCCGCATAACGCTCTGCCGGCGTAACTGCAGCAGCTGCGCGCACATGCTGTGGTGCCGGCAGCCTATCCACCACCAGTTTATATGAGTTTATGCGGTAGTACTTGCCGCCACGCATCACAACAGGCAGAAAAGCCACATCAAGCTGTGCCTGCTTTGCCTGCACGCCCACATAGCACTCTACAACAGGCATTTCGGGCAAGATGCCATACTTCTCAACAAGCGAAAAATGTGCAACCTCGGCATCGCTCATCTTTTGGAATTCGGGGTACTCTATGTGCGCCGAATAATTATATGAAGAGTAATCGCCGGGCAGGTCTATTACCTGTGCACATACCGGCAATAACGAATCGACACGCGACTCTTTCCATTCCACAGTCTGGAATTGCGCACGGACAGCCGTTGTACAGAGCAAAAAAAGAGTATATATAAAAAGTCTGGTTCTCATAACATTCATCTTACATGGAAATCGAGCACTTTGTCATCACCGATATAACCTTTCAGGTGTGTACCTATCTGCACCGGCCCAGTTCCCGCAGGTGTTCCTGTAAATATCAAATCGCCTGTTTTCAGCGTACAGAAACGGCTCACATATGCAATAATCTCATCAACGGAGAAAAGCATCTGCGAACTGTTCGCACTCTGCACCACCTCGTCGTTGATGGTAAGTGAAAAATCAATGTTTGAGATATCATATTGCTCAACCGGGCGGAACTCACCGAGTACAGCCGAGCCATCGAAGCCCTTGCTCAAATCCCAAGGTTCACCGGCTGCAATAAGTCTGCGTTGCATGTCGCGTGCTGTAAAATCAATGCCCACAGTTATGGCATCGTAGTAACGATGGGCGAAACGCGCCGGAATACTTTTGCCCAGTTTATTGATGCGGACAACGATCTCCGCCTCGTACTCTATGCTACCAAGAAAATCGGGCACATAAAAATGCTTGCCGTTCTTTATTATTGCGGAATCGGGTTTCATGAAGATTATTGGCACAGCAGGTTTTTCACCGGTACCATCAAACTCCAACGCATGTTCTCTATAATTTTTTCCTACAGCTATAATCTTCATTCTTCTGGGACATTTAGCCCTTCAAGGCGGTTGAACATCAACGACAGGTGAGCATAGAGCGATGTATTCTGCACAACGATATTCTCTGGAACCCTTATGCGTAGAGGAGTAAAGTTCCATATTGCCTTTATTCCCCAAACAATCATCTTGTCTGCTACCTCCTGCGCACGATCAATGGGCACGGTGAGCACACCAATCTGCACATTGTGCTTCCTCATTTTGGTCTCGAGTTCATTGATGTGATAGACAGGAATCCCGGCCACGCTATGCCCCACAACTTTTGGGCTGGTGTCAAACGCTGCAACCACCTCAAGACCGAACTGTTTGAGACCGGTGTCGTTCAACAACGCACTACCTAGCTTACCGGCACCGAAGAGAAAAGCCTTGTGCATCTTGGTAAAACCGAGGAACGACTCTAACACCTCGAGCAGGTTGTCAATGTCGTAACCCACACGGGTGCGTCCCACAATGTTCACGCAAGAGAGGTCCTTTGCGATCTGCGAGGCAACAATGCTTGTCTCCTTTGATAAGCGTGTCGATGAAACGAACTGCTCGCCACGCTGTTTGAGCAGGCGGCACACCGAAAGATACCAGGGCAGACGCCTTAGTGTAGGTTCGGGAACTTTATCTATTCTTGAAAGTTGAGCCATTATATCGCGCGTGTTTTTATTCTATAACGGAACAAAAGTAATGTTATTTTATGAAGCTTTGAAATTTGTCGTAAAAATATTGTACCTTAGCAAACGATAATTTTGTAAAATCCATTGTAGATAATGAAAAAGAACGACTGGAAAGACCGCCTCAACATTGTATATTCCACAAACCCAGACTTTGCATATTCCACCGATGAAATGGAGGAAAATGAAACCCTGCCGAAGCAACAGCAGAAGCTGAGGGTGAGCATTGAAAAGAACCATCGTGGAGGCAAGACGGTAACGATAATAAAAAATTTCGTAGGCACTGAAAATGACATCAAGGAACTTGGACGCCTGCTCAAGACAAAGTGTGGTGTGGGCGGCAGCACCAAGGATGGAGAGATACTCGTGCAGGGTGACTTCAGGGACAAAGTCATTGATATTCTCAAAAAAGAGGGATACACACAGACAAAATAACCATTTTTTTGTATCTTCGCATTCAGTAACCATTTAAAAATCCAAAATACTATGGCAAATAAATCAGAATTGCTGCTTGCAGCAGAGCTTCTAAAGATTAAGGCAGTAAAGTTGCAGCCAGAGGAACCGTTCACATGGGCATCGGGCTGGAAGTCACCAATCTACTGTGACAACCGCAAGACATTGTCATTCCCCGAACTGCGCACACGCGTCAAGCTGGGACTCGCCAACCTCATCCTTGAGGAGTTCCCCGAGGCTGACATCGTCGCAGGTGTTGCTACAGGTGCAATTGCACAGGGCGCTCTCGTTGCCGAGGAACTTGCAAAGCCTTTTGTATATGTCCGTCCAAAGGCTAAGGATCACGGCATGGGCAACCAGATTGAGGGTGATGTTTTCCCAGGTGCAAAGGTGGTTGTTGTAGAGGACCTTGTTTCTACAGGCCTCAGCAGCCTGCGTGCCGTTGACGCATTGCGCGCTGCAGGCGTAGAGGTTGTAGGCATGGTGGCATCATTCACATACGGCTTCGGCGTTGCAGCTGAGGCATTCGAGAATGCAGGTGTCAAGCTCATCACACTCACCAACTACGAGGCTGTCGTTGAGGCTGCCAAGGAGACAAATTACATCTCAGAGGAGGTTATGCCGACACTCAAAGAGTGGCGTGCCAATCCATCGGAGTGGAGAAACGACTTGAAATAAAAGATTATGAGCCAATACGAAAGTAGCGTAAAGAACATACCTTTTCCACAGGCAAAAGTCTATGCGAAGCTCGAGGATTTGAATAACCTTGAGGGGCTCAAGGACAAGCTGCCCGAAGATAAGGTAAAAGATCTTACTTATAGCCGCGACGAGGCTACCGTGAATGTGCCGCCAATGGGCAATGTAACCATCAGGGTTGTGGAGCGCGAGGAGCCCAAATGCATCAAGCTGGAGGCTGTGGGTTCACCAATCCCCGTGAATATGTGGATACAGATTATCCCAGACGGCGAAGAGGCATCAAAGATGCGCGTTGTCGCAAAAGCTGAGGTAAACTTCATGTTACGCGCCATGATTGACAAGCCCTTGAAGAACGGTATTGAGAAGATTGCCGAGGCATTGTCGCTCATAAGCTATTGATTAAACAAGCAAATCAAAACCAGAACAAGGTGTTCCGGGGTGCAGTCTGTAAAGTACCGGCTCCGGAACACCATTTATTCAATATAAGAGAATGGCAAAGAAACTTTGGGAAAAGAACATTGATGTAAACCCCGAGATTGAATGTTTCACAGTGGGGCGCGACAGGGAACTCGACCTTTTGCTGGCACGCTATGATGTGCTTGGTTCAATCGCTCACAGCACAATGCTCGAGAGCATAGGAATGCTCACAAATGAGGAGATGGATAACCTGCACAGCGAACTGCGCAAAATATACGCAACCATTGAAAAAGGCGTGTTTGTCATTGAGGAAGGAGTCGAAGATGTTCACTCACAGGTGGAGCTTATGCTAACACGCAAACTGGGCGACATAGGCAAGAAGATCCACAGCGGCCGTTCACGCAACGACCAGGTGCTTGTGGACCTGAAGATCTTTACACGCCACGAACTGCAGGATATTTGCGAGGCTGTCATTGCACTTTTCGACGCACTGCAAAAGCAGAGCGAGAAGCACAGGAATGTGCTCATGCCCGGTTACACCCACCTGCAAGTGGCTATGCCATCGTCATTCGGCCTGTGGTTCGGTGCATACGCCGAGAGCCTTGCCGATGATATGCTCTTTCTGCAAGCTGCCTACAGAATGTGCAACCGCAACCCGCTTGGTTCGGCTGCCGGATACGGCTCATCATTCCCGCTCAACCGCACAATGACAACCGAGTTGCTCGGTTTCGACTCAATGAACTACAATGTAGTCTATGCGCAGATGGGGCGCGGCAAGAGCGAAAGAAATGTAGCCTTTGCACTGGCAAGCGTTGCCGGCACGCTGTCAAAGATGGCATTCGATGCCTGCATGTTCAACTCACAGAATTTCGGTTTCGTGAAGCTCCCAGCCGAGTGCACCACAGGAAGCAGCATCATGCCACACAAGAAGAAC
>JAFNWA010000133.1 GCA_017383665.1 Bacteroidaceae bacterium
GTTTACAATAACTTCCGTATCAACCGTTGCGGGTTTTAAAAACATACTTTCATAATCTTTTCTGTTTGAAAAAATTGCTTTTATAACTACTTTTAAGTTATGAAAATCGTTTTTGTAAAGCAGTATATCGAGCGGAGCACCGACGGGTGCAACCTCACGAACTGTTTCCCAGCACAAAGACTGCTGATTGGATAAAAGCTTTTCGTACTCACTCGGGGAAACTATTTCATTACTGTAACCCTTATCGTTAAGCATACGCATGGCTTCTTCTGCCTTGCCGGCGATGTATATGCAGCGGCAGTAATCCTACCACCCGATTTTAGCAATGAATTGCTAAACGATTCCAAGCAGCTCACCGAGGCACAACGCTACCAGTTGCGTGAGGTCATAGAGCGTGAAGCCACAGCATGGGCTGTTGGCATTGTCACCGCCGCAGAGATTGACAAAATCAACATCCTGCGCGCATCAATCCTTGCCATGCACCGCGCTGTCGATGGCCTTAAGACACGCCCACAACACCTGCTCATTGACGGAAACAAGTTCACCCCCTACCCCGGTGTGACACACAACACTGTTGTAAAGGGTGATGCTACCTATATGAGCATTGCCGCCGCATCAATACTTGCAAAGACCTACCGCGACGATTACATGATGCGACTGGCACAGGAGTACCCCATGTACGACTGGCAGAGCAACAAAGGCTACCCCACAGCCAAGCACCGCGCCGCAATCCGCGAGCATGGTGTGACACCCTATCATAGGATGTCGTTCAACCTCTTGGGCGAAGAGCCAAAGCAACTGGAACTGTCGTTTGAGTAAAGATTGCTTCGCAATACCTGTCACTCTGATGGAGTGAAGCGACTGAAGAATCTCTTTAAAGATTGCTCCCCTATTAGGGGAGCTGTTGCACAGCAACTGAGGGGTATTTCGTGTCAGTTCAATTTACCTTTTGGGCCTTTTAGCCCTTAATCATTCTTAGCCATTTAATGCTTTGCACACATAACAAAATTGTTCCCCGCGCAAAAGCGTGGGGAACAATTCGTTTTGTAGGGGCAGACCGATGTGTCTGCCCAATAATCGTAGATTACTTGACCAACACCTTTCTGCCGTCTATTATATATAAACCTTTACTTGTAGTGTCTACTTTTCTACCTTGCAAATCGTAGATAGCTTTAACCTTTCCGCTTTCAGTTTTCACATTTTCAATGTCTGTTGTTCCTGGGAAGTACAAACCCAATGACTTACTATTGCTTGCGCCTTGCTTGAGACTGCCGGCTGGCAAGTACGCCTTGTGTCCGTTGTTGAGGAACGCTTTCTGCTGCTCTTTTCCTTCCCCGACTGTCTGGTTCATCTCAGCCCTGCAAAGTTCGGCCTTCCCATCGTTTGTATAGAGTACAAAAGCCTCTTCTGTGACATTCTCGGCTACTACCGTACCCTTGAACAGGCTGTTTATTTCAACAGTGGCTTTGTCAAGAATCTCAAACTTATATACCCCCTGCTGTGCGTTAAGGACAACACCGACACCGGCCGGTATCTCCTTTTCCTTGATTTCGGTTAGCTCAACCCAATCCTCATGCACATCGTTCTCGGCAAGATAATATGCAGTGACGCCATCGGGAACAGCAACCGGCACTTGTGCATAGAATGTTGCATAACCAGTATCGCCAATAGCCACTCCATAGAACATCACCTCTGAATCATAGATTTTTGTTCCATTGTGAACGCTTGGATAGACACCAAGATAGACATCATTGTCGTTCACCGAGTTGATTGAGAGATAGAGTTTCTGCATGCCGGCAAAGCGGAATCCCATCTTTCCGCCATTATGCACATATTCAAATTCTGATGGTGTGCCGTTTAGCACAACTGTTCCCTGCTTGTTATGTTTATTGGTATTGTCGGCCTCAGCGGAATAAACATACTTTCCGTTTGCAACATTCTTGATTACAAATGTGAAGTTGCCCTCTTTGAAGCGAGGGTATATGCTCCACAACGCGTTCAAATCAACCGGATATGTGCTGTTATTTGTCTGCACCTTTACATCATTGCCGACTGCGCGCCAAACCTTGCTCTTCTCATTGAAGAATGAAATAAGTATCTCATTAGGTGTCTCGCCCGCTTTTGACACAACAAAGGGGAACACGATTGTTGCCTCGTAATTGCTGCCGTTCCATTTCTCATTGACAAGTTCATAGCCATAGACACCTGTAAATACCGGCCTGTCAACACCTACTGTGCCCGAATATGTACCGCTATAGACATTGCCGGCTTCATCGGTAACTGTATATGATGCTTCCTTGCTAGGCTCTACATACTCCACAATATTCCACATAGATGGAAGAATTGCAGCACCTTTGTCATCCACATTGTACCAAGTTACCAGATTGTTGTGGTCACCGGGATTATGTGCGCACGACATTGATCTTGTTGAGAGGTCTGCGAGTTCAACAGCCGAGATATAATATCGGCCATCGCTCTCCTTGTAGACATAGACAACCGACTCGTTGTTGCTCATTGTCCAGCGTCCACTTTGCGCGGTTGTGCCGGTTAGGTATCGGTTTGTACTGCTGTTCTTGAATGAATAACAGTTCGCACTCTTCTTTGAGACAACCCACGCACTGCTGGCTACATCTGTTCCAAGAGTTGTTGCCTGTGCATTGGTATTGCTATTGTCAATAATATATTTCTGTGGATTAGTATAGTTCACATTAAGAATCTGATACACAGCGCCATCGGTCAACACATCGACCTGTGGTTCTTCTGGTTCCACAACAACATCCTTAAACCTTGCTACATACTGCGCATTAGCGGAAACTGCAAACGAATATTCAGCCACAGTGCTCACGCACACGCCATTGCAGTACCAGCCGTCGAATGTATATCCATCGTTTGCGGTAGCCGACAATGTCACTTGTGATTTTTCCTCAACAGTAACCGAAGTGTCCTTACCATTTACAGCAATAACACCGCCGTTTGCTGGCTCAGCAGTAATAGAAACAGTGTATGTTACAGGAGTTGGTTCCGGCTCAGGATTGGGAGTTGGAATTGAACCGCCACCTGTAACGGTGAAGCCGCCACCGTTTTCGGGAGAAAGTGTGGTAAGTGTATATGCCACACCGCCAATCTCCTCAACCTTTATTATGCCGCCACGCATTGAGCGCACTGCTGTAACGAAATCGACATCAACTGCACCAACATTCACATTGGGCAACACAACAGCGCAGCTGCCATCTGTCGCAGGCACCGACTCGGCAAGCACATAATCGAATGTCTCGCCATAGTTTGCCGACATTGTGATGCGCACGCGGCTGTCTGCTGTGAAAAAGCCGTTGTCCGCGCTCCACTTCACCGTTACATTTTCGCCGGCAGTGTAAACATCCTTTGCAGGCGACAATGACGCAGTAAATTCCGTACCGGAAACAATCTCTATATCAGCATCCCAAACTGCATAGTTGCAGTAGAATGGCTGTGTCTTCATTGCCTCTAAACTACAAACGGCAGGGCTGTCATATACAATGAGACTGATGCCATACTTACCGGGAGACAGCATAGGGATGTCTGTTCCTTGAACAGAATAGAAATATTCGGGATAGTAGATGTCGGCCGAATAGCGAGGGCGGTAATCTATCACATTATCTTCCTGAGGTTGCAAGGATGCCAAAGCCTCAATGTCATCGCCGATTGCCATATAACGCAATGCATCGCCATCGGCATCTGTTGCAAAGAGTCCAACAGAGAGGCAACCGCCTTGCGGAATCCTGTATGTATCCTTCATTTGAGCAGCAACAAAAGACGGAGCACTGTTATTGACTTTTACACCATACACATAGTTGCCGCCGGCATTGCTGCCTACCAGAGATGTTCGCTGCTCGTCGCTATAATAGGCGGCGTTCTTTTCCATGCAGGCTGTGCGTATTCTCTTTATTGAGAGATACGATAGGTAATCCCCAATCTGGTCCATAAGACTACCCTCGCCGGCAGGAGTATGGTCTGCACCAAGCAAATGCCCTATTTCGTGCGCAACAACCCACTTGTCGGTTTTAGCATATCCGCTTGCCTTGGTGGAGTTAAGATAGGCACCATTCTCTACTGAAAGTCCGCTATTCTCCTCATAATCATCGCGATGAGTCACCCACATACCAATATCGTATGCAGAAGATGAAATAAGTTCGTTGAGCAGTTCTGTACCAAAACTCGGCGCATTGTAGATATTTTCATCAATCATGCCATGCTCATGCAACACAAGTTTTTCGTCTTCAATGACATCAAAACAAAAACCGAGCGGAATATAAAGCTTATTCACATACTCCTCGCACTCGCGCCAAAAAGCAAGCACAGTACCGTATTCAGAGTTTAAATCCTCTTCGAAAGCACTCTTTGTGACGGGGATTGCCAAACGGTAGAAACGCAACACATTATCACCGGGAATCGCATCCACTACAGAGCGTGTCGCTACCCCCTGCGCAATCAGCTGCAATGGCAACAAGATATATAAAATGATTGCTAGTTTAAATTTCATAATTGCTACTATTTATTACCGCGCTAAAATAGTAAAATATTGCAGTTGATACAATAATAGCACAAACTTTAATAGCTATTTTTAGATAAAAGAAACAATATTAGAAACAAAAAGCTGAAAAACCACCCTCCCTTTTAGGCCTTAATAGCCCTTAGTAACCCTTAGCCCCAAAATGCCTTGAAGGCCTTAAAAGCCACACCCGCCAGGCGTCAGCCTGGTGAAATGTAGTAGCGTTATAGCACCCTCAGAGCGAGCAACCCCCGCCCCTACTTTCTCTTTTTACCCTTTCCCCTTTTAGCCCTTTTGGGCCTTTTAGGCCTTATATAAAAAAAGAAACCCTGAACTTTCGTCCAGAGTTTCCAAGTAAAAGTGGCGATGCCAACGCGGGGGAGCGTTGGTTGCGACGACAATGCGAAATTAGCATTGTTTGCGACGACGGGAACTTCAGTTCCCCAAAGGAGTGTGCTTTAGCACTAAGCTTTACCTCCCCAAAGGAGTGCCTTTAGGCCACTACTCTCCCACCCTCCTGGCTGACGCCAGCTCACAAACAAAAGGCAAAAAGGGCTACAA
>JAFNWA010000134.1 GCA_017383665.1 Bacteroidaceae bacterium
AGGGGAAATGCCTTATCCGAGCGCTTGGACTCCACCTTAAAAGAAGGTGCGCAGTCCAGCTCCTCGCCCAAATATTCCTCTACCGTCTGATAAATGCTGTCCAAATCTTCTTTGTCGCTGTTATATCCGGCATCTTTACCACGCCAAATCAAATACAATTCCTTTTCTCTATTATAGAAACTATATTTGTTGTTTGCTCTCTTTTCGCAAAAGAACTTTGCAGCACCACCAAGTTCCTCGGCAGAAGAGGTGCTCAATGCCAATTCATTGCTTTCATTAATGTAAAGGGTGTACTTTGTTGTACCATCCTTCTGAATGTTGGTAAAAGTAACCTCACTACCTGCAAAATAGCCGGCAGGTACCTGCGCCATTGCGCCTACAGCAAGGAACAAAGACATCAAAAATAGAGTAAATTTTCTCATTTGTTATTAATTTAAATATTAAGTAAATTCTTATAAATTAAACACTTTTCGTAAAGTTTTGCAAAGATAGTAACGGCCGGCCGTTTTACCCCCCCCGAAATGTTAAAGAGTGTTAATGACGCGCAATTTTCTACACAAAAACGGCACTGTGATGAAGCGTGTCAAAAGCCAACGGCTGCCAGTGCAAAAATACAATTACATTCCTTGCCAGATGTTTTTCCAGTCGCCACCACGGTACTCGTTAGACATCTGTTCGTCACTATCTATCTGTTCATAATCTTTACTCAATGCAAGCACGCTCAAAGTGCCAACCTCTACAATTTCTGCAACAGGCGATATATACTCTTTCTTTTCCATAATAAATTCTTCAACTTTCAAGAACAACATCACTCTTCAATCTCTGTTACATAAACCTTCTTGCCGTTCACGATATATAAACCGGGCGATGTAATCTTTACCAACTTACGGCCTTGCAGATCATAAATAGTTTTCACCTCTCCGTTCTCACCTTCCACCTCATCAAGGTCGGTTGTGTTACCACCGAAGAAGAAACTATACATCGCTGCTGCAGCCTGGGCTTGGTTCTCGCTCTCAAGCAGATAGGCCTTGTTTGCATTACACTTTACATAGCCGCCTTTATTATGGTTCTTGTGAGCACCGGCAGCAGAACTTTCCACAATCTTCTCGTTGGCATTTATATATACATAATTACCATCGGCTCCTCGGTTCTCGTATGTCCAATAGAACGCCACACGGCCACTCTTCTTGCCAAGCATATATACATTGTAGTTATTGCCACATTCTTCCAGTTTGTTGCAAGATGTACCCTCGAGCATGTTTCCCTGTGGATTAAAGTCAGCATCGTTTGCGGTGTATTTAAAATCGACATCGTCTGCATTTGCACCACTCAACACTACTGCTGTATTTGCAGGGAGAACGCCACCGGTAACCTCGGTCAATACCAACTGTCCCAGCTCATTTATACCGGTAACTATTGAAGCTGTGACACCGTCAGGAATCTGTGCATTATATGCAAGATAGAGGGTTGAATAGGCCTTCGCGGTGCTTTCGTCAGCACCAAGAGAAACTGTATGTTTAATATTCTCCTCGACATTCTCAACTTTCTCGACATACCAAGCCGAGGCTGTTCCAAGACCACCTGTATATCCAACCAGTTTACTGCCACTCGCCTGTGCGTGCAATGGATAACCGCCGGCAACGTTCAAGCGCACAATGCCGTTTTCATTGTCAAGGAAATCAACAGTCACAAGTCTGGCCGCAGCCTCTTCGCCAAGAACAACCTGTTCGCCCCAACCCGCAGCTGTAATATAGCTTTGTGTGTGGAGGCTCTTCAATTTGTAACCACCCGTCACTGGTATGAACTCCCAAATATATTTTGAAAGAGCCTCATCTGTAGCATCCTCGAAATGGGGCTTTCCATCGGCATTCACATATACAAGATTGTCTACGCTGTAGCCACCGGTGTAGGCCGACCTTATCTTGCACAAACCACCATTGTACTCAAGTGCATCGAATGCCCCGTCCAATGTTGTGCGAGCATCATTATACACCTCATCGGTAGAGTTCTTTGCCTCGAGCAACGCTGCAGCGTTGTTATATGCAGTGTTATATGGAGTTGCACTCTCCACTGTATAAGTACCGATTACTTCGCCTGAAGCAGCCTCGCCACCGCAAGCTACATACTGGTTATAGAGAGCATAGTAAGCATCGGACAAAGAGTAGTCGGTCTCATCGAGTATAAACTGGAACATTGAACCACCGTCGGTAGAAGGGGTTGTATTATAGAAGCCCATCTTCTTACTATCACCACCGTGGTTGCTGAAATAGAATGTTGCGCCACTGCCATTGAGAATTGTAATGTTCGACCATTCACTATCCGCTATTGCAACGATATTCCAATTGTTGCTATAGCCATCGGCTGTGCTTTCAACAACTTTAACTTTGCTATCGCCCTCACTGAATGAGTTTGTCGCAAGCACCTTTCCCTCGCCTGTATATGGAAGAATCAACACATCCTTTGTAGCATCAGCGCCACTCATAAAGAACCAAGCCTGAGCCTTGTTGCCAACATATTCATCGGCAACGGCAACCATAGCCGACGCAGCATCATACTGCAAGCGTTTGTCGCCATCACGGTTAATCTTAATCTTGTAGAGCACAGGGTTGCTTGCATCTGTTGTGAGTTTAACCGGGATGTTCTTCAACGCAATTGCAGCCTCCAACGCATCCTTTGCAGTCTGCAGTTCAGCAACTGTAGAGTCGTACAAGTCCTGTGTAACATAGAACTGCTCATTCACTGCTGTACCATCCACCACCTCGTTGTTTGCTGCAACCACAGTTGACAAAGGCAAGTTTGGCGAAGCAAACCCCTGGGCAACCTCAATTGTCTTGCAAGCAGTCATCTCAAAGTGGCTGAGTACAAAGTATGGATGTCCGTTATATTTATCGTTGTTATGTGTCTCTTTCACCATAAAACGGATGTAGCGATAAGCCTTGCCGTTTGTTATCACATCAGACTGATATGTTGTTCGCATATCAGTGAGCGTTGCAATCTCCTCAAAATTCACACAGTCGTTACTACCCTCAATGAGCATCACTTTTGGTGAGTTGTTTGTATTACCCGAGCGAGGTATATAAGCAAATTTGAATGCCTCCAATGCATTGCTTTCACCCATATCCACGCGCAAATAGTGGTCAAGTTCATCATCGTGACTATTGCCTGTATATGTAGTGTGCAAGTGTGTCGAATTTATCGGTTGGCCACCATCGTCATAGTCGAGCAAGGCGGCAACGCCTATATTATCGCCACCGTAGTTATTTGTAGCACCCGGTGCATTGCAATAAATATAATAAGGTGCATTCTCATCATCACACTGCAACGCAATCTTTGCCTCCGTTTCATCAACATCGACAACCTTGTCAACAAGTGTCTCTGTTGCAGCAATGAGTTCTGCCAACGAAGTTTTGTCGGTAACATTTGCGCTCTTTATGGCATTAAGGGTTGCTATATGCTCTTGCAAAGCGGTCTTTGCATCCTCAAGAAGGGTTGCCGATAGGTATACAGTCATAAAATTCTTTGCTTTGGCATAGCCACTCAACACAGCAGGCAAGCAATCAAAGATATCTGATGTTGAATATTTGCCATTCACTGCAGCCATGCTGTTTGAATAGAGATTAAAGTCGGACAAATTGAAATAACCGACCTCTGTTGAAACAGCAACGCGTATATAACGGTAGTTCTTGGTGAATTCAATTGGTGTTGCCATCGTCCACTTTTCGCATTGACCAGTTGGAAGACCTTCAGTAATGGTCATTATCTCCTCATATACCTCCTTGTCTTTGCTTCCTAAAATTTTCAAACCGTTCGGACGCTGGTTACCGTAAGATTCACTGTCGCGTGTAGTATAATCTATAAGCAAATCTTCAATAACATTCATACCCATATCTATCTCAATATAGTGGGTATATGCAGGAACTTCTGAGCCCCAAACAGTTCCAAGGAATGTTCCGGTATTTGCAGTTCCGGTATTATTCTTGTCAATAAGACCTGCAACACCTTGACTATCACCGGCAGGGGCATTACACCAAATATAGAACGGTGCATTGGCATCGGTAGCCTGCAATGTTATTGCTGCGGGGACAGAAATGCCGTCTGTCATTTCATCCAACAAGCCTTGCATTTCGTCTATAAGAGCCTGCAAACTGCTTCTGTCGGCAACATCAGCTGTCTTAATCTCCATCAACCTCTCATACTCTGCATTCAATCCTTCATAGGCTGCTGTTATTTCTTCTACCGTTGCTGTGTAATCTACAGCATAAACACGCTCGGCATTCTGTATTGCGGCCGCCAAAGCATAAAGGTCATCCTGAGTAAAGGCTGTTCGGTAATACTCTTCAATAACACCATTGTTCTCATCAGCAATTTCCAAGTAGAACTGTACGACATTATCGTGAAGTGCCTGAAGCTCGGCCTTAAGTTCCGAAGTAACATCAATTGCAGCATAGAGAGCATCGTATGTAGCCTGCTGGTCGGCAATCTGTGCATCGAGCAGAGGAACGCTTGTAACAAGCTCATTGGCACTCATTGCTTTTGATGAATTTGTAACAAGCACAGTCGTAAGCAACATTTCGTCGGTAACATACTTCTTGTAAGCATCGTTCACGGTAACATTCTCTTCGGTAACAGATGTCAAGCCGAATTCCGACATTGTAAAGAATGGGTGTCCGTTTTTATCATCTTCATCGGCTGTAATATCGGTCACCTTGAAGCGCAGATAGCGATACTTTGTACCTGCACTTCCCAGAACAGAAGATTCATATACGGTATTCGTATTCAGGACTTCGGGCAGCGGTGTCAGTGTCGCAATCTCAGTAAATGTATCTTTTGTACTATTATCCGCATCTATCTCATTTGCACCCTCAACAACCATTGTGAGCGGCATATCCTTTTTGCCTCGTGATGCAGTAGTATAGGTAAAATAGAACAAATCAATTGGAGTTGTTTCTCCCGCATCTACACGCAAGTAGTGATAGTCACCATCGTCCGAATTGGTATTCCAACGAGTATGCAGATAAGTTCCCGAGTTATTGTCTGTCAGTTTAGAAACATATTCTGCTGAATAATCAGCATTTTGCGATGCTATATACGGTGCATTACAATAGAAATTGCTTGCTGTGAGGATGATTGGAGTTTCTACCGCAAAAGTAACACTTCCCACCTCATTTATAAGCGTCTCCGTTTCGGCAGCCAATTGGGCAAGTGCTGTCTTGCGAGCATCAATTGTTGCCTTGTACTGTCCATACAATGTTTTATAAGCACTCTCCAACGCCTTCAATTTAGTATCAATATCAGGGGTTGTCGGCGATATGCTGTTTGCGGTTCTCTTTCCATTGTGCAGAGCATTCATTGCTGCTGTAACGGCATCTACGCTGACTGTACCGCTATATGCATCGTTGACTGTTGCTGTGAAGCCTGTGACTGGTGTTATATCAAACTCGGCCATATGCCAGTAACCGCGGGTCGCGTGATAATTGAAGCGCAGATATTTATAGGACGACTGCATTGCACCACCAAACTCCCAAGCAGTGCCGGCACTCTGCGGCATACCCGATGCCGAGCCTATATATTTGTAGGTGACATTGTCGTCGCTACCATAGACATCTACACTCTTTGGGAAATCGGCCTCAGCTCCCGAACGGGTTGTGTGGCTGAAGGTAAAGCTTGAGAGAGTATTATCCTCGCCCAGATACACACCCAGATAGTGTGTGCCCGATACAGGCTGACTGCTCCAATCGGTATGGAAGTAGTTATTAGATACGCCATCTACAAGATATTCAATTTTTCCTTCACGAGTCTCGGGAGCATTTGACCAAATATAGCCTGCACTGCCTTGTGTTGTTGTCTGCAATGAAAGCGGTGTACCTTTGGTATATGTCACAGCGCCAGCCACCTCGTTAAGGAGCGTTTCGGTCTTAGCTACAAGTACTTGCAATTCTGCTAGATTAGCAACATTTTCATCTGTCTCGGTTGCTGTAATATACCATTGCGAAGCTGTTGCATCGTAGCTCCAACCTACTATATTGTAGCTTTGACTTGCCGATGCGTGCATTGACGCATTCTTTCCAACAATAGCCCACAAACCGTTTTCGAGTTCCTTTAGCGTATACACACCGGCAGATGCTTGTTCCGTTGTTGCATTGCCACCGATATCACCTGTTACAACCGCCGGACAGTAGTAACCTTCGGCGTTTTTCAAATAATAGTTACCGGCAGTACCTGTACTCACAAACGACCACTGTGCTGCAGCCGTGTTGTTTTCCAACGCACGCACCGTTACCCCATCGACAACAATGTTGCGAGTAGTATATGCATTGTTGCTGATTATATACTTTTTATTTAGATCCAAAGCAATCTTTGAATCGGGGATTGCCAACACCTTTGCATATTCGGCATAGAGAAGGTCGTATGCAGCCTCATAGCCCGATGAACCTGCATATACCTCTTTGGCGTATGCAAGGGCACTTACAAGGTCGGCAACTGCAGCACCCTTAAAATAACCTATTTTTGTATATGTATCATCAACCTTGTCCACAATAAGTTGTGCCTTTGATATCAACGCACCAAGCACACCTTTTTGCAATGCGGTAAGGTTTACCTCAGCTTCAACAACATTGCTTTGAGAATCGACAGCCTTAATTGTAGCATTACCCGAAACGATAGCCTCCATAGCATCATCGCTCAATGCGAATGTAGTTTTGTTGCTGAACGACACTATCTCACCATTTTCGTTGACAATAAGGAAGCCGACGCCACCTTCGCCACCACTCATTGTTATCGTTCCGTCACTGTTAAGCGTCGCTGTGTATGGTGTTGTAGCCACTTTACCGGCAATAAAATCGGTAACAGAACCTAAATCGGAGTTCGGGGTTGTTTCGTTATATATCTCACGTGGAGTCTTACCGTCGTGTTGCAGATAAGTCGCATTTTCATCGTCGTCATTGATGAATATTATCGAGAGGTTCTCGGGGTAATTCATTGCCTTCACCTCTGCAATAGCAGCATCTATCATTGCCTGCGAAACATTGTAGATAGAATTGCTATAGTCACCCACAAAGCGGTCTTCCATCACCGAGAAGTAGCCGTGCGCACGGAAGAACTCGGTCAAGTCCTCACCGGCAGCCTGGCAAGCAAGTTTGTAGAAGTGAAGTGTTGACACATCACCCGACACATTGTAGCCACCTTGCATCTGTTCATTACGCAGAAGTTCGAAAAGACGAGGATAGAACTGTGTGTTATTACCGGCCAAGTGATAGTAGAGCCACAAACGGTAGTATAGATGGGTAAGTGCCCAGATGTTATTGGTATATATGTCACTGCCGTTAGTGTTGAAAGCATTAAACACACTCTCCAATGAACCGTCACTGCCATTGTAGCGCGATGTTGACATACCCTTGTACCACAAGGCAATGTTTGAGAAGAGGTTGTTGGTAACCTCCATCAAGCCGTTCAAAGTTAGCAATGCCTGATGCTGGTGACCAATCTCGTGGGCAGGTCCCCAGGTAGAGCCGGCGGTATTGGGCAAGTTATAGACTGCATCACTAAAGCTACCGATAGGATAACCTACATGGTCGCCACTACCATACGGATTACCGCTGCTTGTTCCCAAGATAATACCGTGGTGATTGAAATATTCGCTGTAATCGATACCCTGGCAGAACTCAAGATATGTTTTATTGTCAATATTGCTTTTGTTTTCGTAATCATACATTTCAGCAGGAGTGCCCTCTTTTGTCCAACGTGGATAGAGGTCGTTCATCCTTTCCATCTGCGAATTGCTAACAAGACCCATTGTCGCAAGCTGAGAGTAGAAAATGCGGTCCCACGCCTCCATTACAATGTTGATTTTCCCAGTTGAAGGGTCGCAGCCCATACCATAATCAGCCCAACTTTCAGCATAGCTGTATGGAGTAGAAGGGCAATTGATTTTATCGGGCAACAAAGAGCGCAAACCGAGACCACCCTGTTCATCCTCCAATTGAAGGAGAAGTATTTCACGGTGGCCGAGTATGGGCAACACACTCAAATTGGCACGTGTCTCCATATATTCCCAATCGGCATCGGCATCAACATTTGCACCTGTATATGCCTTCCAAAGGTTCTCTTCATCCGTTGTCGCGCGGAAGTCACCGCAGGCATTGTAGAAACCGTTGATGGCACCGCCCTCGATGTGGATTTTCAATGGTGCATATTCGGACAATTTATGAGGGAACCTTGTTTCATCGTCTGTTCCGTCGGGATTGTATGTATCGACATTGTAGCAGATATACAACATTCCGGTAGCCCCTGTATAGTTTATGACATTCAAGCCCGGTCTCAACTCAACAGCGTTCTCTGTTGTGGTTCCATTTATTCGACGGTTTGTATATCCATCGACAATGCGCAATGTTGCACCCTCTTTTATTTCGCCCTCAACCATCACATATACTTTACCCGCCTGGTGTACATAAATACCTGTGGGGTTATCGTTGTTGGCGTGGGAGTTTATGCCAAGCCACGATGTAATGTCACCGGCAATACTGTAAGGCTCGTACATCTGCACACGGAACTTCTTGGCGTAAATGCTTTCCCAACCGTCTTTTGTATTATCGGCATTATCCTCGGCCCAGTTACCACCGTAGACTTTGTCGACCATTCTTTGCAAAGCGGCAGGGAGCGCAGCATAAGCCTTGCTGCTTTGAGCGTCTGAAAGCGAAGCGAGTTTTGGGGTTGAACACGCGCCATCAGTAAAGAGCGCCTCAAGACTTGGCTGATATGCAGCGACCTCGGCCGCTGTAGGAACGGCATCAAGCAATGCTTTAATCTCGTCAACGGTATATTCAATTTTTGTCACAGTCCACTGTGTTCCACCGGAACCGCTGCCCCAACCCTGAATATTGGTTTGAGTGGCACTACCCAAGTGCATATAGGCATTGTCATTACCAGAAACAGAAGCACTGCGGATTGTGTTCTTTGTTCCGCCGGCATCAATGTATTCAAACTTGTTTGAATTTTCAGAACAGGTCTCGGTCAAGCCCCAAGCGCTTTGGCCTGTCTGCGAAAGATAACGGGCATTGGAAAGATTGCGGAACAGGTACTTGCCGTTGCCGTCTGTGGTAACATACCACTGCTGTTTGATGTCGGTCTCGTCTGTAGCTGCAGCCTGCACAGAGGCATTGTTTCCCTCAACAGCCGTTATTGCACGATTTTCAAAATAAGCGTTCTGGAAGTGATAGACTTTTCCCACTTCAAGAGTAGTCTGCGCCCATGATGTTGTACTCAACATCAGCAGCACAGCAATAAAAAGATGTGTAAAAATTCTTTTCATTTTTATGTTTTGTTTTTCATTTATTCTCAACACATTGCAAACCGGAGCTTTTTAAATAATTATTTACACCCGGAAAAGCACCCGGAAAAGCTGTTTTAAAACGCTGTATTTTTATGCGTAAAATATTACTGCACAAATATATACAAACGCACGAAGTTACAAATTTTCACTCATTTTTACAATCAAAAACCGGCAATTCTTTACGCGCGCGAGGATTTTGTATGTAAAAGGTGTTTTTTGTACAACGAACACCGGTGACCGCATAGCGTAGTTACCCGGTGTCCTACAGCAGAGGAGAAGAAAAACGGCATCACATATACTTGTTTACAGAGATTATTACTATCTTCGCAAAACATGTTAAACGATAAATCCAAAACAGAATATTATGACAAAGAAACTTAACACCGGCACACTTTGCGTACAGGGTGGCTGGCAGCCGAAGAAGGGTGAGGCACGCGTATTGCCTATTTTTCAGAGTACTACATTCAAATATGACACAAGCGAGCAGATGGCTCGTCTGTTCGACCTTGAGGATAGCGGTTATTTCTATAGCCGCCTGCAGAACCCCACAGTTGACGCGGTGGGTGCCAAAATCAACGCCCTGGAAGGTGGTGTGGGTTGTGTAATGACATCATCGGGCCAGGCTGCAAACTTCTACGCGATATTGAACATTTGCCAGGCCGGCGACCATTTTGTATCGGCTACAACAATTTATGGCGGCACATATAATCTTTTTGCCGTGACACTCAAGAAGATGGGCATTGAGGTAACATTCGTTGATGCCGATGCCCCAGCCGAGGAGATAGAGAAGGCTTTCCGCCCGAACACAAAGGCTCTGTTCGGCGAGACAATATCAAACCCAAGTGTGAATGTGCTTGACATTGAGAAGTTTGCCGACATTGCTCACCGCAACGGCGTGCCCCTCATCATCGACAACACATTTGCCACACCGGTAAACTGCCGTCCAATCGAGTGGGGAGCAGACATCGTGACACACTCAACAACAAAGTACATGGACGGCCACGCGGTTGCCGTGGGCGGTTGCGTAATTGACAGCGGCAACTTCGATTGGGAGGCACAGCACGACAAGTTCACTTGCCTCACCGAGCCCGACGACAGCTACCATGGTCTCATCTACACAAAGAACTTTGGCCGTGCTGCCTACATAACAAAGATGGTGTCACAGGTGATGCGCGACCTGGGCGCAATGATGGCTCCCGAGAATGCCTTCCTGCTGAACCTGGGACTTGAGACACTGCACCTGCGTATGCCACGCCACTGCGAGAATGCACAGAAGGTTGCAGAGTACCTGGAAAAGCACCCGAAAGTAAAGTGGGTAAACTACTGTGGCCTGCCAAGTAGCAAATACTATGAACTTGCACAGAAATACCTGCCAAATGGCGGTTGCGGTGTGATGGCATTTGCCGTTGAGGGTGACAAGGAGGATGCAATACGCTTCATGGATAGCTTGAAATTCATTGCCATTGTAACACATGTGGCCGATGCACGCTCCTGTGTGCTGAACCCGGCAAGCCACACTCACCGTCAGCTGAGCAACGAGCAGCTCATTGAAGCAGGCATTGACCCCGATTTGATTCGTCTCTCTGTGGGCATTGAGGACGCCGAGGATATAATCGCCGACCTTGAGCAGGCTTTGCAGGCATTCTAAACATTGACTTATGAAAAAGTTGCTATCACTTGCAGGCCTAGCACTACTCTTTGGCACAGGAGCTATCTGTGCCGGTACTCACGGTGGCTATGAGACATGGCAAGAAAAAGCGTCTCTTTACATGACCGTAGCCACGATGTCCGATTCAACACAAACAAGAACGGAGATTGAGGAGGCCAAAGAGCAGACGGCAAGCAAAAAAAAGGATGTTTCAATTGATGAATTGAAAGTTGCTGCCAAAAGGAACAACAAGAGCGCAAAAAACAAGAAGGTGGTAAAGAAACAAACCGTAAGCTACCCCTCATACCCGGGAGGCAATGTAGCGATAAGGGAGTTTGTAAGGAAGCAGCAGCGTTACCCCGAGGAGTGCAAGAGCGAACGCCTGAGAGGCAGGGTTGAGGTAACCATGACAATATCGTGGGACGGCACACCTCACACTCCTAAAATAACAAAGAGCAGTGGCAATGAGCATATGGACGCTGAGGCGTTGCGCATTGCAAATATGATGCCCGGTTGGGAACCTGCAGCCGAAAGTGATAGTCCGCAAGATATACAATACACGATTTTTGTAAATTTCCGACCGGGAAGATGATACTTAAATTGCTAAAATACAGCATATCCCCAAGCACTATCGCCTTTTCCACATACCGTGGAGAAGGCGTTGGTTGTTATGGTGGGTTCAACATCACACCATACTGCGGTGACACGCCTGAACATGTTGCTGAATGTAGAAAAGAACTATGCGACCTGCTGGGAATTACAGATAAGCAGCTCATACTGCCATACCAGACACACTGTGACAAGGTGGCTATTATTGACACGGGGTTCATGCAACTTGATGAACGCGAACAGAAAGAGGCTTTGAATGGCGTTGAT
This sequence comes from Bacteroidaceae bacterium, assembly GCA_017383665.1. Taxonomy (GTDB): domain Bacteria; phylum Bacteroidota; class Bacteroidia; order Bacteroidales; family Bacteroidaceae; genus HGM04593. The sequence continues at coordinate 11,853 of JAFNWA010000134.1, forward strand.
TCAGTTATAACCGCGCTTCCACGCACATGCATTGGGGTATCAACAGCCGACTGCATCCCTGTGCTTTTGCACGACACAAAACTGAATGTCATTGCTGCCATACATGCCGGGTGGCGTGGTACTGTGGCACGCATTGTTGAGAAAACGACAACAGCCATGGAGTTGCATTATGGCTGCTGCGCAGATGATATAAAAGCTGTAATTGCGCCAGGTATATCCATTGATGCATTTGAGGTGGGCGACGAGGTCTATGACGCGTTTGAAACATCCGGTTTCCCAATGCAGAAGATAGCAAGGCGCTACCCTAGCGCAGAGAACGGAGAGAAATGGCACATTGACCTATGGAAGGCAAATAGCCACATTCTACAAGAGTGTGGCGTTAAGAAAGAGAATATCCGGATTACCGGGATATGCACATTCACACAGCACGAAGAGTTCTTCTCGGCACGCCGGCTTGGCATAAAATCGGGCAGGATTTTCACCGGAATAATGCTGAAATAAAACGAAAGAAACTACAAAAGGCGACCGCTTGGTCGCCTTTTGTAGTTATGTAAATGGATAAAAAGATTAAATTCAAGGCTTGCGATGCCTGAGAAACCGCAGTTTACTTGAAGTAAATGAGGATTTCGAAGGCAAGCATAACGCAGAAGTTAACTTTTTAGCCTTTTACATATTAGCCTCCGAAGTTATCATACATAATAGACTTCTCCTCAACACCAAGGTCGGTAAGCATGTTGACCACAGCCTTTGACATTGGGCCAGGACCACACATGTAGTACTCGATATCCTCAGGAGCCTCGTGGTCTTTGAGGTATGTCTCGTAGATTACCTGGTGTACGAAACCTGCAGTGTAC
>JAFNWA010000135.1 GCA_017383665.1 Bacteroidaceae bacterium
CTGGGCAGTGTGGGTGAAAACCAGGATACGGAATTCCTGGTGGACTTTGATACCTCCAGCCTGACCAACGGCAAGTTCCTCATCGCCCACAGTATTGTCGGCAGCCTTCACCATTGCAATTACAAGGTCAAGATTCTCATTTTTCCATGTACCCTTTTCCATGGGACCACCCGAAACGAACACTGTTGGAATGTTCAAGCGCATTGAAGCCATGAGCATACCCGGAGTAATCTTGTCACAGTTTGATATACATACAAGAGCATCCACCTTGTGCGCGTTGCACATGTACTCAACGCTATCGGCAATTATGTCGCGCGACGGCAGTGAATACAGCATACCGTCATGTCCCATTGCAATTCCATCGTCAATAGCAATAGTATTGAATTCCGCCGCATAACAGCCAAGCCTCTCTATCTCAGCCTTTACAATCTGACCTGCCTCATGCAGATGAGTGTGCCCAGGCACAAGCTGGGTAAACGAGTTGGCAATGGCAATGATTGGTTTACCGAACATCTCTCTTTTCATTCCATTGGCAATCCAAAGTGCACGCGCTCCAGCCATACGACGGCCCTCGGTACATTGCGCGCTTCTTAACTTTATTTTCATATTGATAAATTTAATGATAAAAAACACCCTTCTCGGTTTGGGAGAAAGGAGAGTTCCGGAAATCACTGAATCTCTTTGTGTTCAACGACTACCGGACACAATTTAAACCATTTGCAAAAATACTCTATTTTTTTGGAAACCATTCAATTTTATTGAAAAATATATTCTCATTGACAACTTTAAATCTTGAATTTTAACATGAGGGAAAGATGGCTGCGCAACAAAACCAAGCACACAAAAAAGCAAGTTTGTTCATATTCCCATTCTTTGGTAGCAGACAAGTGGAAAACAGCAAGTTTACAAAGTTCCTCGATGGCGACTCACTCGCGTGGTTTCTTATCCAAGGCGAGCATGAGTAACTTATCTAATGGGCAGCGTTGGGAGGCACAGCGAGTAGCCACAATTATCACAATCTCCTATTCTTCAACACCACATATATAATGATGGGGGCTCCTATCAGTGGCGTAATAGAGCCCAATGGCAACAAACCGTTTTCACCAGGCAACTGACAAAGTAAATTACAAAGCAACGCTACCGAACCACCAAGGATTATTATAGATGGGACAAGATGACGAAGATTATTGCTATGGATTGAAATACGGGATATGTGGGGGACAGCCAAACCAATAAATGAGATAGGACCACAAAAAGCCGTAACTACAGCTGTCAACAACCCGGCAACACACAAGGCCAAACCGCGCACGCGCTTTACATTTACTCCAAGATTTGCAGCATATGCATCACCAATAAGCAGTGCATTCAACGGCTTCATCATCATCAATGATATAAAAAGAAGCAGCAATACCACCGGAGCAAAAAAGGATATATGTTCCATTGAGAGGCCACTGAAACTTCCCATACCCCAAATCATATAAGAATGTACACCCTCGGCTGTAGAGAAATAATTGAGCAATGTAATGGCTGATGATGTTATATAACTAACAGCAACACCGGCAATCAACAGGAACAAATTGTTACGCAACAATGATGCAAACAGCACAATCACAGACATAACAACCAGAGCCCCGACAAAAGCACCGCCAAGCACTGCCGCATAACCTCCAAGAGCGAAATCAGAGATTCCACCGACGCACAGCATAACAATGGCAACTCCGAGACCGGCACCGCTGTTTACGCCCAGGACCTCGGGACCTGCAAGAGGATTACGGAACACCGTTTGAAGCAACAGACCGGCCACAGAAATTGCAGCACCGGCAAGCATTGCTGTAATAGCTTGGGGCAGACGGGTTTCAAGAACAATCACGCGCCACACATCGCGCCCGGTACCATTACCTGTTACAATCGAAAGAACCTCGCCACAGGGGATATTTATGCTACCATAAAAGAGGTTTGCCACAAACAATAATAGCAGAATAAGTGACAGCAGAATGTACACCAATGTTTTTTTATCAATACATTTTCTCATAATAACGCATTGTGTAGTCTGGAACTATATCCGGATGGAATATTGAAACAAGTTCCTTAAGGAGAATCTCCGGGCGGAAAGCTGTCTCTTCAAAAATCCTTTTGCGGGATGTATTGCAAGCATATATGTTACGCTGCTTGTAAGGCTTGAAATGTGCATAACCGCCAAACTCCGAAATAAGTGATTGATATGTTTTGTCTTGCTCAGAATTATATTTCAAAAGCCACACATCAGCATCAACCGCCTTGTCAAGCACCACCTCATACGACAATGGAACCGAGCCGTTTCCCTTACACCATGAAAAGAGATAATCAGCACCGGCATCGGCATACATGCGTCCCATAGTACTCTCTCCACATGGTACATACCATGCCGAACTGCTTTTCAGTTCACACATGAGCCCCGGATTTTCACCAATCAGTTTCACAGAATCACGCAAAGCCTCATACTGGACACGAACCACATTAAAGAGCGAATCACAAGTTGTTGGTTTCCCTAACAGACGACCATAGAATCGCATCCATTCGGCACAGCCCAAAGGTGAAGTCTCCATGTAATCGGCACAGAGTACAAGAGGATAGCCAAGATTCTCCAATTTGCCAAAACCGCCATTTTCATAGGGCAAAACAAAAACCGCGTCGGGCGATACCTGCAAGAGAGACTCGCTATCCACATTCAACGAACTGCCACAATTGACAACAGTTCCATTGGCAAGTCCATAAGCAACTGCATCATTGTACATATATTGAGCATCACAAACACCCTTTATGGCATTCTCTACACCAAGTTCACAAAGCAACCCGGCATGAACTCCCGAAAAGAGTAGAACACTTTCAAGCGGAGTACGCAACAAAACTCCTTGAGGCAAATTCGCAGGTAATTCCGAAGCTGACGGCACAAGTATATAACGCTGTAGCGTTTCACTTCCCCAAGGGTCAGCAATATCAACAACAGTGTAACCATCACACTCCACAATCTCAAGAAGCGATGAGTAGGAGATTGGCAACACATTGCCATCAACTGGCGGAAACTTCTCCTTTGCTACGCCACATGACAGCAGAAAAAAGGAAAGCAGAATGGATAGTGATATATTTTTGACAAAGCGCACCATATATCAGGCATCATTGTTATTCATGACGGTCAACTGCTGACGAATACTCTCAGAATGTATAAGCTCAAAAATTTCGCGCACAGCATCAACCTCCAACTTGCCATCGGCACAGAACTTTATATAACGCTCCATAATCTCATTATAACGATATGGTTGAAATGCCACCATTCCCATCTTGCGCTTAAGTTCACCAATCCCCCGAGCAATCTCCATGCGTTTTGAGAGCAGTGTCATCAATTCACGATCTATTTCATCAATCTGCTCACGATATGCCCGAAAATCGGAATTGTCTGCCACAGTGGTACGATGCACCAACTTATTTAAAATTTCCATAAGTTCCTCGGGTGTAACCTGCTGCCTGGCATCGCTCAAAGCGCAAAGGGGATTACAATGAGTCTCTATCATCAAACCATCGAAATCCAAGTCCATGGCCTGCTGAGAGAGAGAAAGTATAAGTTCGCGTTTCCCTGCAATGTGGCTTGGGTCACACAATAATGGCAAGCCCGGGAAACGACGGCGCAACTCAATTGGCAGTTGCCACTGTGGAGCATTGCGAAAACACTTCTCGCCATATGAAGAGAAGCCCCTATGTATTGCTCCAACGCGTGTCACACCGGCATTGACAAGGCGTTCCATTGCCCCAATCCACAATTCAATGTCCGGATTCACCGGATTTTTCACAAGCACCGGCACATCGCAGCCACGCAAAGAATCTGCAATTTCCTGAACAGCAAATGGATTGGCCGTCGTACGCGCACCCACCCAAAGAATATCTACATTGGCATTCAGCGCCAGTTCCACATGATCAGCTGTAGCAACCTCAGTCGCAACATGCATACCAAGTTCATTCTTGACCCTTGCAAGCCAAGGCAAACCGGTCTTACCGACACCCTCAAAACAACCAGGGCGGGTTCTGGGTTTCCATATACCGGCTCTGAAAATATTCACGCCATGTTGCTTGAGTTCTGTCGCTACCTGCATCACCTGCTCTTCGCTTTCTGCACTGCACGGGCCCGCAATAATCACAGGCTGTTCTTTGGTATTGAATATATCTATTTTATCAAACTTCATAATCGGGTAATTTTAGAGAAAAGCCTGTTTGCATTACATGTTGTAACCTTTGCAACATGCTCTACCGTACAGCCATAGACTGTTGAGAGAAATTCCGCAATGTAGGGAACAAATGCACTTTCATTGCGCTTGCCACGCTTGGGAACAGGGGCGAGATATGGAGAATCTGTTTCAAGCATAATTCTTTCAAGCGGAACAGACTTGAGAACATCGGGGAGATTTGATTTCTTATATGTGACGACCCCACCGATACCAAGATAGAAACCGTCAAAAGAGAGTAATTTGCGAGCCTCATCGCTATCACCGGAGAAGCAATGGAACACTCCGCTGAGACCATGTCCACGATATTCATCCATTATTGCATACAACTCATTGAAAGCATTGCGCGAATGGATTGCCAATGGCATGTTCATCTCCAACGCCCACTCTATCTGCCGACGGAAAGCATCTTTCTGCTCACTCTTTTTGGTATCGTCCCAATAAAAGTCAAGACCCACCTCACCAATTGCAATAAAGCGGTCATCACTTTTCAACAAAGCATACATTCTATCGAGTACAGCGCCGTAATCATCTCCAAGTTCCGTTGGATGCAACCCGATCATCGGATGACAGATTCCCGGAAATGTTTCACACATTGCCAACAATGCGTCCAAAGATTCCTCATTTATAGCAGGCAGACAC
>JAFNWA010000136.1 GCA_017383665.1 Bacteroidaceae bacterium
GCGAGGGTGATATCTCTCCAACTATCGTTGCCGGCGGTATGAAGGTGGCTCTTATCACAACAATTTATGGTATTATCGTAGCTCTCGTTCTTCAGGTGTTCTACAACTTTATCCTCACCAAGATTGAGTCTATCGTTGCAGATATGGAGGATTCTTCAATCACTTTGCTTGACTTGCTCACAAAGTATAACCTCAAGAAGTAATAACAGCTAAACTAAGGAATACTTATGAAATCAGATTTGTATTCAAAAATATCAAGTTATGTCCTCTACTGCTTTGCAGCCTTGATTTTGGTTGTATTCGCACTTTTCTTCGGTGCGGGTGAGCCATTGATTTTGGAGCAGGCTTCTGAGGCGACCGGCGAGGTGACAGAGTTGCCTTACCCAGCGTACACTGAGTTGTCTCTGTATCTGTGCTATGCAATGCTTGCTATTGCGTTGTTGTTGGTGTTGGTTTTTGAGACGATTGCAGGATTCAAAACAGCTAAGTATAATCCTAAAGCTGCCATGAAGAAAACATTGTATGCAGTTGTTATTGCAGTTGTAGTGCTTGGTTTGTTCTTCGTGTCACCTTCAATGTTGGACTTTGTGTTGTATTTGCAATATGCATTGTTTGGCATTGCCGGATTGTCAATGCTTGGCAGTTTCTTTATCTCAAAAATCCGTTCTTGATTAACCCTTTTATAATAGAGTTAAATAATGGGAAAAAGTAAAAGAAAAGTTCCGGGAATCAACGCCAGCTCAACAGCGGATATCTCGTTCATATTGCTCATCTTTTTCTTGGTTGTAACCTCAATGAACTCAAACTTCGGTTTGCCGGTGATGTTGCCAAACCCACCAGAGGATCAGAACCAGAATGATGATCCTGAGGTTCATGCACGCAATCTTATGAAGGTGTATGTGAACATGGATAACGAGATAATGGTTACCGCCGGTAAGTTGGAAGATGGTAAGCAGCCGTTGAGACTCAAAGTGGACGAACTCGGAGAATTGCGCGAATTGGCCAAGGAGTTCATCACTGCGAATACTCCTGGCGGTGTGAAAAACGACAACTATCCCGAGCCAAAGAATAAAATGGACACAATTACATACAGAAATGAGGCAGGTCAGGACTTCTTCTATCCGGCTCCATTCAGTAATGTTGTGTTGAATAATAAGCATGTCATCACTTTGCAGACAGACCGTTCTACAAAGTATGAGGTGTACTTCAAGGTGCAGGAGGCTTTGTATGGTGCATACAACGATTTGCGTAATGACTTCGCAAAAGAGGCGTATGGCGTTCAGAATCCAGCCAAGCAACTTACTCCCGATGAGTTCGAATTGTGTCGTAGACGCTATGTTAATATGATTTCAGAGGCTCAGCCTATTGATATCGGTAAGAAAAAGTAATATGAGTAAATTTAGCGACAAAGGAAAGGCAGAAATGCCGGAATTGAATACCTCGTCATTGCCTGACTTGATTTTCTCAATTCTCTTCTTCTTCATGATTGTGACATCAATGCGTGAGCAGGAGGTGAAGGTTCAGGTTGAGTTGCCTAGTGGTACAGAGTTGACGAAGTTGGAGCGTAAATCTGCGATTACCAATATTTACATAGGTACTCCTATGAACAATAAGGAGAGTCAGGAAGCCGGTATTCAGTTGAATGACCGCCAGCTCTCACGCCGCGAGGTGAATAACCTCAAATCGTATATCGTAGAGGAAAAAGAGCGCTTGGGTAATAAGGCCGCTAAAATGAAAGTGGCTCTTAAGATAGATAATAATATTGATATGGGTCTTTTGTCCGATGTTAAGATGCAGTTGCGTAAGGCATATGCCTTGCAGATTGTGTACTCGGCTAATGAGGCAAAGAGCAGTACCGGCAATTGATGCATAACAATATCCTTCATAAAAAAATATGGCACCGCTTGGTGCCATATTTTTTTGTTCCTTGTTTGGGGTTACTTGCGTTTGATGTATGTCGTGAAACTATAGTTAAAACTATGTTTTTCGTCGGTTGTATGTTCTTCTTGCTCAATGATTTCCCAATCGTTTTTCGTGAATTCCGGGAAGAAGGCATCGGCCTGGGAGGGGATGTCCTTGATTTCGGTAAGGCATAGGATGTCGGCTATTGGAAGCGCAGCTTTATATAGCATTTCACCACCTATGACATATACAATCTCTTCATTTGTACAATTGGCAAGAGCTTCTTTCAAAGAACTGAATGTCTCGCAGCCGGGGAACTCTTTCTCTTTCCGCGACAGCACAATGTTTCTGCGGTTGGGCAATGCACCCTTGGGTAGGGAACGGAATGTGTTGCTGCCCATAATGATTGTGTGTCCTGTGGTGAGTCCTTTGAATCTCTTCAGGTCGTTCGGTAACCAGTATATGAGTTTGTTCTCAAAGCCAATGGCGTTGTTCTCGGCGATGGCTGCGATTAGTGCTAACTTGTACATTTTGTATTGTAATATATTGTGCTGAATATCTCAGGCGTTTATACTGCAACAACACCTTTTATGTGTGGGTGCGCATCGTAATCCTCCAGGGAAAAATCTTCAAACTTGAATGAGAAAATGTCTTTTACTTCCGGGTTAATGACCATTCTTGGCAGTTTCTTTGGCTCGCGTGTCAACTGCAGTTTTGCCTGTTCTATGTGGTTCAGATACAGGTGGGCGTCACCCAGTGTGTGGATAAATTCTCCAGCCTTCAATCCTGTCACCTGCGCCATCATCTGTAGTAGCAGAGCATAGGATGCAATATTGAATGGAACGCCCAGGAAACAGTCTGCGCTACGCTGGTACAGCTGCAGGCTCAACTTGCCGTCTGCAACATAGAACTGGAACATTGCGTGGCAAGGCGGAAGGTTCATGTTCTTTATGTCACCCACATTCCAAGCATTCACAATTATACGGCGTGAATCGGGGTTGTGCTTTATGGTCTCTACAACCTCTTTAATCTGGTCAATATGTTCGCCGTTGTATCCCGGCCATGAGCGCCATTGATAGCCGTAGATGTGTCCCAAGTCGCCATTTTCATCAGCCCATTCGTTCCATATTCTGACACCATTGTCTTGTAGATATTTCACATTGGTGTCTCCGTTAAGAAACCAAAGCAACTCATGTATGATTGATTTCAGGTGCAACTTCTTTGTGGTAAGGCATGGAAAACCATCTTCAAGATTAAAGCGCATCTGATGTCCGAATACGCTGATTGTGCCGGTTCCGGTTCGGTCATCTTTCTTTGTACCTTCAGTAAGAATACGGTCTAAAAGGTTGAGATATTGTTTCATTGTTGTTTGTTGTTTTTCGTGGATTTTATCTTGCGAATATACACATTAGCTGCAAATATTCCTAATTTTCCAAAATCATTCTTCCAATGTTGTATAAATATACTTTTATTGCATCTGTTTTGTTATTTTTTAACCCAAAAATACACTGTTGATACCATATTTTTATATCTTTGCAGTGATTGTGCCTATTTGTGTACGAGTAGAACCTGAAATGTGAAATTATCGGTTGGGTATGAAACTTGATGTGGAGTTTGTAAGTAGAACGGAGAGTCTTTTCGGCAAGGAACGCTTCGCGTGTTTTGCAGCGGCTCTTGACCGTGAACCGGTAATAAGCATAAGATACAATGGAAACAAGCATGTAGCAGATGGTGTAAACAAGCCGGTTCCTTGGGCAACTGATGCCTGTTATCTGCCAGCACGCCCGGTATTCACCGCCGACCCGTTGTTTCATGCAGGATGCTATTATGTACAGGAGGCATCGTCAATGTTCATTGAACAAGTGGTAAAGCAATATGTGCAAACCCCTGTGCGCGCACTTGATTTGTGTGCTGCACCTGGTGGCAAGACAACACATCTGTTGTCAATGTTGCCCGGTGGGAGTCTGCTCGTCTCGAACGAACCTGTGCCACAACGCGCTCAGGTGCTTGCTGAGAATGTTATAAAGTGGGGAAATCCGTCGGCTGTTGTAACACGCAATGAGCCTGCCGATTTTCGCAGTTTTGGTAACTTCTTCGACCTGATAGTGGTCGATGCGCCATGTTCGGGCGAGGGTATGTTTCGCAAAGACCCTGGGGCGGTGGAACAGTGGAGTGTATCCAATGTTGAGCAATGCGTCAGGCGTCAACGCCGCATACTCTCCGACATCTGGTCGTCGCTTCGTCCCGGTGGATTACTGGTCTATAGCACTTGCACCTTTAATAGCGAAGAGAACGAGGAGTGTGTGCGCTGGATTGCAGAAGAGCTTGGAGCAACACCGCTTGCGGTTGAAGCAGAACCCTCATGGGGTATAACAGGCTCGCTGATTGATGAAGAGTTGCCTGTGTATCGTTTCATACCAGGTTACACCGCTGGTGAGGGCTTCTTCCTTGCCGTGCTTCGCAAGGATGGCGATGCACCGTTGTCGCAACCACGCCAGTCGCGCCAACAACCGGCACCTGCCAAGCTTAAAGCAACGGTCGAGAGGTGGCTTTCGGATTCTGCAGCATTTGACATTCTGCAGCAGGGTGACAGGTTGATAGCGACTCCGCGTGAACATACTTCGGCAATGCTTGCTTTGCAACATAAACTGAAGGTTTTACACTTCGGTTTGCCACTTGCAGATGTGAAGAATAATAAGTTGCTGCCTTTGCACCAACTTGCACTCCGCATCTCTCAAAAGATTCTGATGAGGCACCAAAGCTTGATAGCCTTTATATTGATACAGGGCTCGGCGAGGATGCTAAGAATATAATTTCTGTTGGCGATAGAGTTACCTTTTTATCAGAGTTTTTAGAGCTTAATGAGAATGTTGTTTCTTCAAAGGCGCTTGACAACAGAGCTTCGGTTGCGGCGTTAATTAAGGTTGCCGAAATGTTGCAGGAAAAGGATTTAGGCGTTAAGGTTGCAATTCTTTTAAGCGATAAAGAGGAAATTGGTGGCGATGGCGCTAAAACAGCGGCATTTCATATAAACCCCGATGAAGCGGTAGTTGTTGATGTTAGC
>JAFNWA010000137.1 GCA_017383665.1 Bacteroidaceae bacterium
AATAGTTAAGATATCATTACACACAAATTACAGGAATGTAACAAAAAGCCCCGACTTGAAAGCCGGGGCGTATGTGTATATTATATCATAAGGTCAGAAATCATATCTTGCCGACAAATTTATTCTGTTGGCGTTGTATGTCTTCTCATTGAAGTCCATTCGCCAGCCATGCAAGTACTCTATACCCAATTGCATGTTATCGGTAACATTGTAAAAGAAATTGGCTGCAACATATTGTCCTTTACGGTAAGCACCGGGATTCGCCTCGGCATATCCTTTGCGTGAGTGAAGGACAGTCTGGCTATATGTAGCAGATGCGAAAAAGCGTTTACTGAAGTTATACTGCAAACCGGCATACCACACTTCACTGGTAAGCATCATCGCATTTCCAGGTGTTGTCGGGTCGGCAACCACATCAACTCCCACATTAGAAATATTGTTCACAAGCGAACCGATACCCTCGCCCACTGTAAACTGACCACGAAGCTGTACCGGACCAATTGTTGCAAGCATACTTGCCTGGGCACCCCATCCCACTCTGTCGCTGTGGGCACCAGTTATCTTGTTGGTGTAGGAGATATCACGCATAATTGCACCAAGGCGTATATGGTTCAAAGGATTGTTGTAGAGGCTGTACTGAACAAAAACAGGTATATCGGGGACACGCTGGGCACCTACCGAAAAGGTCTCATTGTCAGCAGCATTCACATTAGGCGCCTCAAGACTTATACCCATAGACAAGCCAAAGTCAAAACCATACTTGAGCATCACCTGAGTGGTACGGTAAAAAGTCATACCACAAGGACCTCCATAGTCAATTGTTACCGGGATAGCCATAAGATCCATGAACGAACCTACAGAATAACCTATTTTAAGATACTTGGTACTCATGTAAGCATTCTGCAGTTGAAGTCCAAGACCACTGCCACGCCAATTGGCTGAAGTGAACACCTCGAAATCGCCAAGCAGACGGCTTGTTCCGACGAGCTTGAGAAAGAGCGTAGAGTTGGTCATGTCCATACGGAACTGACTGGATGGTGCACCACCGCGCTGTATTGCAGACGGCAGGAAGTCCACATTATCTACCGACTTGTCAAAGTCATACTCAATCTTTGTCTGCAGATATCCACCTATACCAAGTCCCCATTTACCCTCCTGATCTACAAGAATAAAACGCGGTGCACGGGGGTCATGATGATACATACTCTGCGTGTTCTGGAAAATCTCCACCACATCTGGTGCTTCATTGATGGTTTCACTGATGCATATTACAGGGGTTGCATCGTCAGCAATCTCCACCCAACTTTGAGCGTTCACAGACACTGCTGTCAAAAGCCCGAAGGCAGACAACAAAATAAATTTTGAAATCCTTTTCATAATTTTTCCATTTTAATATGAATACAGTGATAAAAACAGATGGGAGAAGTTTTTGTTTGTTTTTTTGAAAATAAAACCTGAAGTGATTTTTTTCAAGAAATAAGGTTTGTTTATAAAACTTATTGTTTTCTTTGCATAAAATCATTCATCAATATAACACATCCATGAAGGAAGCAGACAAAGAGAGAAAGATAGTTGTACAATCAAAATATCTACAAGTGAGCCCACGTGACATTTCATGGGGACTTGCCGTGACAACTGTAGGATTCCAGCACATCCACAAAGGAGACCCATATCCTCTTGTGCCTGCACCGGATGAGTATAAATTCACAGAGAATGGGAAACGCACGCTCAACGAATATCAATTGGTGTACATAACCCGTGGACACGGTTATTTTGAG
>JAFNWA010000138.1 GCA_017383665.1 Bacteroidaceae bacterium
GATTTTCTCCGCAAATAAGCTCCGGGCGACATTCTGCCATTGCCTCAAGATATTCCTTGTACAAAGGAACAAACTTTTTAGCCTTTGATTCATCCAATAGAAGTCTATCAGCCATTTTATTAGCACGGATTTCCATTTTCTTCTCCGGCTCTACATTTTCCACCTTCTGTTGCTTCTGGGCATTTGCAAATGAAGTAAATGCCACCATAATAGCCATAATCAATACGCGTGCTTTCATAATCATGTTCAGTTTAAATAGTTTGTTTTCTATTTGACGAAAATAGTTGTAAAAAGTTTAATATGCAATAGAGAAGATACAAAAAAGAGTGTGACTGTACAGCCACACTCCTGATTTAATCTTTTACTAAAAATTACGCAGCAATGCGCTTTTTAGTCATGTTCATTTATTTAAATGCATCCAAGTTATGCTGCTCATAAAGCTCCTTACCCTCAGGAGTATAAAGGATATCAATACGCTCCTGATAGAATTTCTCTACCTTGCCACGAACAACCTTCATTGTGCTGTTCATCATACCGTTCTGCTCGGTGAACGCCTCGGGAAGCACCGCGAAGCAGCTTGGCAACCAACGCTCGGGGAACATACCGGCATTTGCACCACCCTTCTTGAATGAATCAACATCTGCCTTTACAAGGTCACATGCAGCCTTTCGTCCCTCTTCTGTTGTAAGGTCAAGGTTCTTCTCGGCAAGAGCACGCTTGATATTGTCCTTGTTAGGAACAAAAAGTGCAATTGTATATGGAGACTGGTTATTGTAGAGAATTACCTGGTCAATTGTCGGGCAAAGGCTCACGAATGCCTCCTCAATACCCTCGGGGCTGTACTTCTCGCCGTCACTTGAAATCAAGAGGCTCTTGAAACGACCCTTTACATAAAGAAGATTCTCCTTTGACATATATCCAAGGTCACCAGTGTATAGATAACCGTCTCGCACAGTCTCGGCTGTAGCTGTCGGATTCTTCCAGTAACCTGCCATAACATTCTCGCCCTTAACAACAATCTCACCCAGCTCGCCTGTTGGCAACTCCTTGCCGTCGGCATCACAAATCTTCAGCTCAATTGGCTTAACAAGCTTACCGCTTGAACCGAAACGGTAGAGATCGGGACCATTTGATGATATTACAGGAGTAGCCTCAGAAAGACCATAACCCTGATACATTGGCATGCCAACGCCTACATAGAAGTTCTGCAACTCCTTGTCGAGCAATGCACCGCCACCAATGAAGAAGCGGAGCTCACCACCGAAGTTTGCACGCACCTTTGAGAAGATGAGTTTGTCAAAGAGAGCTACAAGAGGCTTCAAGAATATGCGCATACCTTTTGAGTCGAGGCTGCTCTCGCCATAATATTTCTGGCGAATCTTCATACCCCAATTGAAGAGTTTCTCGGTTGTCTTGCCCTTTGCACGGATAGCGCCCTCAATGTTCTTCTTGAATGTCTTTGCCAATGAAGGAACCGAGAGGATAAAGTGAGGACGCACCTCCTTGATATTAAGAGGTATATTCTTCAATGTCTCTAAACCGGTGCGGCCAACCTGCACTGTTGCAGCTGTAGCACCGCATGACATCATGATGTAGAAACCTACAACATGAGCGAAGCAGTGGTCAAGTGGCAGGATGATGAGTGTACGCCATGTCTGGTCAATATCAACCAAAGTAAGAGCCTGCTCAACATTTGCTGTGTAGTTGCGGTGTGTAAGCATGACACCTTTTGGATCGGCTGTTGTACCGCTGGTATATGTAATTGTAGCAATATCGTCATTAACAAGTGACTGACCCACAGCAAGGAACTCCTCGAGTGTGTGGCTCTTGAGGAACTCATCGCCCATCTTCAACACCTCGTCAACATGTATTTCGCCTTTCTCAAGCTCACCGGCATTACCGAATACGATGATTTTCACAACTTTCGCAAGTTTGTCCTTGATAGCGCGTACCTTCTTCAACTGATAGTTAGATACGAACACATATTTCACATCGCCATGGTCGAGACGGAAGTAGAGGTCATTGCTCTCCTCGAGTTTGATTGAAAGCGGCACATTCACTGCACCGGCATAGAACATTGCGAGTTCACCGATAACCCACATATTGCAACCCTCGCTCAAAAGAGCCATATTGTCGCCTTTCTTTACACCAAGAGCCTGAAAACCGGCACCCAAACGGTAAACCTGTTCTTTAACCTGTGTATAAGTAGTTGGTTTGAAACCCTCCTTCTTGTCTGTCTTCTCCAAGAGGAAGGTATTGTTAGGATACAACTTTACCGACTCCTCAAAAAGATCTACCAATGTTTTCTTCATAATAGTTTAATTTTTATGAATACAGACCCGTAGTCTGTTTTGTTAATTTGCCGCGAAGATACTAAAAACCAAGTACATAATAAAAGTTACTTGTAAATTTGTTTATCAACTGCACGAAATTCGTTAAAAAAGAACAAAAAGCATAAAAAATCGAGGATAATCACAGCGAATATCCTCGATTTTTATGAATAAAGCCTGCTTTATTAAATGCCCATAGCCTTCTTCATCGCCTCTATGGTAGCATCGGCCTTGGCGCAAGCATCGGCATAGCAGTTGCGGCAGCCCATCTTGCCCTTTGCCTCCATATAGAACTTGATTTTTGGCTCAGTTCCCGAAGGACGAACAGAAACCTTGTTTCCGCTCTCGGTGAAGTACTGGAGTACATTTGATGGCTCTGGCATGTCGATGTCGGTTACATTACCGTCGGCATCGGTCTGCTTCATAGCCTTGAAGTCCTTGTAGCATACAACCTTCTCACCGGCCATCTCCTTGAGAGGATTAGCGCGGAAGTTCTCCATCATTTGGCGAATCTCGTCGGCACCGCTCTTACCGGGCTTAACAACATTTACAGTAACCTCCTTAGAGAAACCATACTCTACATATATATCCATGAGCATCTCATAGAGAGTCTTGCCGTTGTCCTTTGCCCATGCAGCGACCTCGGCAATGAGGCTACAAGCCGAAACAGAGTCCTTGTCGCGGCAGAAATCCTCGGCCAAGAAACCGAAGCTCTCCTCGCCACCACCGATGTACTGTGCAATACCCTCATTGTCGCGGATAACCTTTGCAATCCACTTGAAACCGGTGTAGCAGTCGTACATCTTGATGTCGTTCTTCTCAGCAATCTCCTTGATGACCTCTGTGGTAACGATAGTCTTCACAACGAACTCCTTGCCTGTCATCTTGCC
>JAFNWA010000139.1 GCA_017383665.1 Bacteroidaceae bacterium
GACATCGTTCTGTATCTTAGTGAGCAGTGTTATGGCGGTTATTGCCGGCATGCTCTCAAAGTGATATTCCTGCCAATTCTTGTTAAGAACATTACTCTGTTCTTTGGTGCTTAGGCTGTTGGCTATCATCTCTTTTTCGGCAGGGCTATCTACTATTCCCATCATGAATTCGCGGTATTCATTAATGGCTTTGTGGAGTTTCTCACCCTGTTTGTCAGCCGAGAGCATTACAAATGTCGATGCTTCAAGATCCTCACGGTTTTCCAGGTTCTTATAGTCGGCATCCTCTCCATCCGCAGCTTTTGCTATGCGTATCTTCAGCTCGTCTGCGAAATGACAGAGACTGTCTGATTTTGCTTTCACGCTGCTTGCGCGCTCAAACCACATGCGAACCTTCTCTGGGTTCTTTTCCATCATCTCATCGAATGACTTGTACAGTGTTTTGTTCTGTGCGCTTGTGTTCTCGGTGCTTCGTGTCAAGCTCTCATCTACCAATGAAAAACCGTTGAGCACATCCGAAGATACATTCATCGCAAGCATCGCCATCAGAAGAACATACATCAGGTTAATCATCTTCTGACGAGGTGAAACTTTCTGTTTTTTTATTTTCATCGTGTGAGATTTCTTAAATTTGTGGACGATCCATTTTTGATGTCATCGCTTCAATCATGCGGGCATAAAGATTGTTGAGTTCTTCAATCTGCTGTGCCATCTTCTTTGTCTGCTCGTTAACCTGATCTATCGCGTTAAGCTGTCCGCCTGCGCTGCGCAAGTGTACTTCGTAGAGTGCATTCACTCCGGTGAGGTTGCGGCTCAGAGTGTCCATCTCTTCCATATTGCGGCCAAGAGCCTCGGTTTGCTGCGAAATGCGCTGTATAGCCTCTGTCAAGGTCTTTACTCTCTCAACATACTCTTCTGTCGCTTTGTCCATCTCTTCTATGTTGGCAGGTGCTATTGCCGGAGCGGCCTGTACCATGTTGCCAGTTGTTGCAGCAATGCCACCGCCACCAATGATGATTGGGCCGGAATCGCCCGTTGTGGCAGATACAGCAATTGGTGATTCTTGAACAACCTCATCTGTTGCAACAGTTGTCGCAGGTGCAACAGCGCCTGAACCTCCTGCCATTATCGGGCCATTGATGATGATGGGCTGTCCGCCACCGGCACCACTGTATGCCTTCTCTTCTCTTTCCTCGTTCTCTTCAATATCAAATGGTCTTTCAAATGCCGAGAAGAAGAAAACGATGACCTCAGTTCCCATACCAAGGAACAGCATAAGGTTCGCGCCCGGTAAGTGAGTGAGCTTGAAAAGTGTTCCAAGAATGACAACGGCAGCACCCCAACTGTAAAGGTAATTCAAGATTGTTTTACCTCTGGGAGTGTCCATGAATGACTGTAATTTACCTACAATGCCTTTTGACTTTTTCATATATCGTCTTTATTTTTCTTTTTCCTTAATTATCTTCTGCGGTCTGCTCCGGCGTAACTTCTAACACAACGGAAACCAATATATGAACGGGACTCGTTCTGGTACTCATATGCTCTTGTTGCGCCTTGTATGTATTTCACGGGGTCTTTCCAAGAGCCTCCGCGTATGGTCTTTTTCTTCAGGCTATACGGGTCTTCTTTTGCTGCACGGTACTGCAGGTCAGGGTTTATGTCACTCATCTGCAACACTCCGGCATCTGTATATACCGTAGATGTCCACTCTGCCACATTGCCGGCCATATCATAAAGACCGTTGGAGTTTGCCGAGAATATACCGCAATTTGATGTTATTAGACTGCCATCTTTGGTGTAGTTGCCCTCTTCAGGTTTGTAATTGGCATAATAACACCCCTCTTCGCTCTTGGTGTCAGTCTGCTCCCAGGGGAAACGCCTTGCATCCTTTCCACGAGCTGCGAACTCCCACTCGGTCTCAGATGGCAGGCGATAACGCTGAATCCAACGGGCCTGTGGTCCCAAACCGCGCAAAAGGAACTCTGTGCGCCATGCGCAAAACGCATTGGCTTGCTCCCAACTCACTCCAACAACGGGATAGTTGTCATATTTTGGGTGGTTGAAATATAGCTGGAGATATACCTCATTGTTCGCGTTGGGGAAATCATTGACCCAACATGTTGTATCGGGGTATATGTTCACGATATAAGTATTGAGGAAATCATATGCACTCGATAACGGACGGTTGATAGTCTCTCTGACAATAATACCCTCGTCATCAATATATGCAGTGTCCTTTGAAATAGTAATTACAGCCTCATAATCGACAGGAATGTCTGTGTTGCGGTTGCGCTCTTCCGGGTTCAGGCGGTTCTTGCGCAATGCGGCTTGTGTGTAATCGTAAATCTCATAGCGATAGTTCATCTGTGAAGCATCGAGTTGTCTCTCGCCGGTTATAGGATTGATTACATACACACTCTCAATAGCGCGTTGCTCATCCTCACTTGGTTTCTTCCAAGGGATGGGCTTTTTCCAGTTGAGATATGGTGTAATTGGTTCTCCATACTCATCTTCTGTGATTTTGAATGTCTCATCACCACCGTATGCAGGGTCGGCAAGACGCTCTCTTATAATAGAGTCTCTCACCCAATACACAAACTGGCGGTACTTCGCATTCGAGATCTCAGTCTCATCCATCCAGAAAGCATCGACCGAAATGTCTTTTGAGGGTGCTCCTGTGCCCCATAGCGAATCTGTAGCCTCGTCTCCGACCCTTATCGAACCCCTTTGTATGAGTACCATTCCGAAAGGTGCCGGCTCATTGACTGCTGAACCGTGTACTCCGGTGACCTCTCCGCCTTGAGAGGTTGTCATGCCACTTTTAGGACTGAAACAGGCAGTCAATACAAAAGATAAAAGTGCCGTTGAAAGAAAAACAATTTTCTTCATCATTGTAGAATTCTTATGCTGTTATGTTTATTTTTCCCCTTTTTAAATATGTCAAGATCAATTTTGTAACCAATATATATGTCATGGCTGCCATTCTCGGCCCCAATGCTCGATGTGAATAACTCGTAAGCGTAACTTGCTGTAATGTTCATCATTTCAACACCGAGAATAAATGCCACCGAAACTGTGGGACTGTATGTTATACCCCCAAAAAACTCCTTGCCGCCATAAGTATATGTGCCGAGAGCCGTTATATCAGCTCGCCATCCAACAAAGTCGGTCATTACCTGCACTAATGGCTGTATTGATACTAACGAGTTTTTTATTGGAATATTGCCTCCGGCCATAAAATTTAAATAAGGGTCAATCTTCATCTCATTTTTTTCTCCCATCAGCACTGTAGGCGCATTGAGGTGAATACCAGATATCCCGGCATAGAAATATTTGTGCTGATAGAGGATTCCCGCTCCAAAGTCAACAGAGTTACCGTCGGCATTTCCCGACGGAAATGCCGGGTCGCTGTTGTTCTCGCTAAAAATAAGATTCTTGTTCTCGAAAGTGCAGTTTACAAGTCCAATCTGTGCCCCCACTGCAAATCGCCCATTGAACAGCTTGAAAGCATATGCATAGTTTAAGTATAGATGCTGGTTTGTAAAACGGCCAATCTCATCGTTCACCACACCAAGACCAAGGCAGTGGTCGCTCTTGATGAAAGGGATGGGAGCATCGACATTTATAAGCATAGTCTTGGGGTTGTTCTCGAAGCCCGAGAGCTGGTGCGCATATGCAGCATATGCCGTGAGTTTTCTCTCTGCTCCAGCTCCTGCCGGGTTGTAGAAATTTAGCATCTCCCAGTAGTGGGTAAAGTGCGCGTCAAACTGTGCCTGCACCTTACCTGTGATGCAAACCAAAACAGTATTATGAGTGTCCACTTTTTCATTTATGCCCAACAAACCGTACTTACTAACGCAAAAAATACCCACATATTATAACCGTAGGTCGTTTTTGGAAGTTCCTTCGAGATAAAACTATGCAAAGTTGCAGTAAATTTTGAAGAAAAACAATACAACCGATACTCTTTGCAGGCCGATAAAATACAAAAACGCAGCATGTTTGCCGCGTTTTTGTGTGATTATAGCAGTCAGTTAGTTACTTTACAAGTACCTTTTTGCCATTGACAATGTAGATGCCGGCAGTTGTGATAGCATCAACCTTGCGGCCTGTGAGGTCGTAGATAACAGTTTCGTTGTTCTCAACAGCGATGTTCTCGATGCTTGTTACCGCCTTCTCGTCGCCAAATACAACATTGATAACCTGTCCGAGAGAACCGCTCATGTCAATGTCGATATTGCAGAACAGTCTTTCTGCATCCATCTTTCCTTTAAGGCTTACAGGGATAGCGCCGAGCATTGGTCCCAACCAATCTTCTTCATTTCCCTCACCTGCTGTGATGAAAATCTCC
>JAFNWA010000140.1 GCA_017383665.1 Bacteroidaceae bacterium
ATATAACGGTAACCTGTGGTGGAAGAGAGGGTGGCATGGTCAAAATAGTACTTGACAACAAGACCCTCGGATATTTCGAAACGCTTGTAAGAACATTCATCATTGTAGGCAACAGGTGCGACCTCCTTTGTTTCGGTATTGTATGCACCATAAGCCCAGCCGCCCTCATCAACATAACCAAGCGAAGCAGTATTGTCAATGCTCAAGTTCTCGCTTGGCAACCACTGAAGCCTAAAACGCAATGCTGCATTGTCGCCGCCATCGCAATTCTTGCCAAGCTCATAATTCTTGAAATAACCGTCGCTGTGGTTGTATGCGACACCGACAGACCAGCCGAAGCTACCACCATGTTTGGCATAGTGCGATGCCTTCAGGCGTATATCGTTAGCAGTTCCATACTCCAAAGAGAGACGCTTCCCCTGATAATTCAAAGGTGACAGCGTATATACATTTATAGCACCACCCGATGTGTTACGACCATACAGAGCGCTCTGCGCTCCTCGTAACACCTGTACACGGTCAATGTCAAAAAATTCAAAATCGTAGCTGTTCTTGTTCATTACAGGAACTCCATCGATATTCATTCCCACTACCGGTTGGTCAATTCGCGAGCCGAAGCCACGCACATACATTGATGATGTCATGCGCGAGCCATAATCGGGTTGAAAGAAATTGGGAGCAAGTGCCGACAGTTCCTTGACCGATGTCAAATGACGGTTTTCCAACTCTGCACGGCGTAGAGATGTCGATGAATACATGGCAGCCTCATCATCGGCCATTTTTACCGACGAGACAATTTCAACCGACGGAAGCACCGAATCGATAGGTTCGACCGGTGACATCAACAGTGCAAGTATGGATATTATAAAATTCAAAGCCGTTCAACAATAGAACGCGAAGATACTAAAAAATAAGGAAAATCCCTGCTTGCGAAGTGTTAAAAGCATCAATAACCGTAAGAGCAACAGTCATTGTCACGGGCAACCATCTCTTTTATCAGCGGCAAAAGCACCTTGTCAACAATTTTGTCATTGAGGCGATGTTCGCCATTGAACCAGTGACAACGCTCTTCTCCATAGAGTTTGGCCATCAGTGGGTAAAAATGTACAACGGGGTCCTTGTCGCCAAAAAGCCCGACAACAAGTTGTTTTTCCTCCTCAGTAATGCCATCGAACTGATGTTTCTCCATCTCCTTGAAGCGTTCGACCACAGCCTTATCAATGCGGAATTCTGTTGCACCATCCTTGCGCTTTGACATATATTTGTTGCGTCCCATCTTCCCAAAAAGAAGCGAGCGAGACATCTCGAACGACGGGTTCACAACAATGCGCGGCACGCCCCACAGCTGTTGGGTGTACATTCCACCCATTGAAGTACCCACGACAATCTCTGGTTGCTCCTCCTCAACAATGGACCGCAACAGTTCAAGAGATTCGAATGGATCTACCGGCAAGTCCGGGGCAATCACACGCCACCCCGGCAAGCTACGACGCAGATTCATGACCGTACCCGAACTGCCCGACGAGGCAAACCCGTGGACATACATCATTTTGCGAATCTTTTCCATCTGTTCTAAATATCATTATATAAAATTGCACGGTTATTGTTGAATAAAAAGATAAGATGCAAGGCTTGCAAAGTCACAAAAACCGGAGTTTACTTGAGGTAAATGAGGATTTTTTGACTTTGTATAACGCAGCAGATTGCTTTTTATTCAATAATAATCTATTCAAAATAAAGCGACAAAGTTATCATCTTGCTTGCCACCCGGTCAACCGACTGTGTAAATTTCATATAGTTGGCATCGAGCAGGTCTTCGCGTTCCTTGCGAAGTACATCAAGCGGACTGAATCCAAATTTCAATTCAGGTATGAGTTTGAAGAAGGGCAGATAAAAATCGCAACCGAAACCAATCTCTATCATCAAATCAAAATTCTTGAGCAGCAATTGTTGCTGTTTCTTCACAGTGAGGTTCACCATGGGACTGACGCCGGCAGTTATATAAGGACGGTAGTTATTGAAGCGCTCAGCCGAGTATTTCACATGAACCGGCAAGGCAATATATGTCGTTTTTATGGACTGTTTTGAGATCTCTCCACTTTTCTGTTCGCGAAAAGTGACACTGTTCTGTCCAAAGTGCATTGTAGGTATTGCACGCAATGAAAGGTATGTATTAAGCCTCAAATCGGCAAGCACACCAACGCTGAATCCCGGG
>JAFNWA010000141.1 GCA_017383665.1 Bacteroidaceae bacterium
GCTCATATTATTGCCAAGCCTGTATCCATCAGCAGTTTCATTGCAGACATCCACGGTCAAGTTATTGCATATTTGAGAATCCAGCCATTCCAATTGGTGATACAATTTATTCTCATAGGCCGAATTGTATGTTTGCTGTTTGGCATCAATATATATCCTGAACACCTTTATCGATTCATCAACAAAATCTGTAGATTTGCTCTTTTCGGCCATGCACAACATTTTCGATGCATTCGGGACATCCCCAACAAGGTCATACACAAAAGCAGCGGTATAGTACCATATAGCAGGAGTATCGACTCTGCTGTCAGAAGCCATATCCAAACATAGAGATATCAATTTCTCGTATTCAAGTATTGTTCTAACATGTTCTTCAGGATTAACATAGAAATAATCAAAGTATGAGTATCCATCAGGTTCAAGGTATCTTATATACGATTGCAGCTTTTCCAACACATATTTGCTGTCTGGTGCATATTTGCACACCAACACAAGAGCATCAACTATTGAAATTTGTTCCCCACCTCGTCCAAGACAAAAAAGCATTGAGTTCACATCGCCTAAACGCGCGAAATACTCCAAGGCCTTTTCCGAGCGTTTCAGGCGATATTCGGCACCGGCAATATATGGCATAATCATCTGACGCATCAAATTCTCCTCGGGCAAAAGAGAGACCTCATTCTCCCATAACTTGACGCACTCTTCGAACCTTGACATTGAGAACAGTGCCCTCACCGCCTGTAGCAGATACCTGTCCCTCAATCTCTCGTCTGTCTGCGCCAAAGCCTTTTCGGCAACCTCCTCTATCGTCATTTTTGCACCGGTTTTCATCGTCGGATAATACCAACGGGAATTGAGTTCAATGCGTATATACTCGTTAGTTTTGGCAAGTAGCAGAAAATCAAGGAGAGCGGTATCCTTTTTTGTAATCCACTCAATGAATTTGTTGTCATACGAAACGGTGCGGTTTTCAGCAACAGTTTCAAGTTCTTCCATTGTCATCTTGTAGACAGCCTGGTATATATCATCTATCGATATACTTTCAGAAGTCAATGCCTGCCACTCCTCGCAGTTTCTTCTTACTTTCAAAGAATACTCATCAGCAACTGACTTTGGTTGCGTATCGCAAATTCTGTACATGTGATAACCATTTGGAGTATACCAGAAAGGACCGCAAGCATTTGCCTCATAGGCAATGCTCAGCAATACAACATTAATAAGAATATATTTCAGAGATTTCATCATCGGTATAGTTTTTAAATTGTGAATAATCCAAATGGTATAGAATATTCCCCCTTGCAGGCTTGCCAATGTTCTCCTCGACCAGTTCCTTGACATTGAGTATTGTGTATGCATCGGGCCGCTCGTAACGGACATGCTCATTGCCGGATATCAGGCAACTGTCATACGGGACTATCGACACGAACTTGTTGCCGGCGAACTTGACTCCCCAGCCAAAGACAGGATAGGCATAATCCAAAGGCATCGGATACTCTATCGGCCTGACATACGCTTCCACATCATCATAGCTCAAAATAGAGTTCCCGGTATCCGGGCGCTTCAGTGCACCGGTATTGTAAAGCATAAGCACGCCGCTATCGGCCGGTGGAGGTGTTTCGCGCAACTGGTGCAGCCTGACGGTTATGCTCAGCGCAATACCCTTGGCGTGCAACAAATCCCTCACCACTTGACATAATTTCTCATAACTCTCCTTCGTAGTACTTGTCCAGTCACAATCGAGTTGCAGTTCGTTTATTTCGCCACAATCATTGTATGAACACATTGCCAGCATGCGTTCGACAATGAGCGGAGCGATTTCGGCCTCTCTACCGGCCATAGACCTTAATGCCTCAATTGTGATATAAGTAACCGGAACAACCTCCACTCCGTCCGGTATTGGAGAAACGAATTGTGTGGTTGCATTCGGGACCAATTCAGTGGTTCCATTCAGGAAATCGTGCTCCGGAACAACATCGAACATGCGCAAATAGATGCGCTTGACATCGTGTTTTTGCAGGAATGCCGTTTCGGCCGAATCCAAATCAAAAACAGTTCTCCAGTAATAGATGGAATTCATCCTCTCCTGTTCTTCAACCGGCTCTTTTACCCCGGGAGCAGCCTGATGTCCGCACGAGCAGAAAGAGAGGATAGTCACCAATAGCATTAAGATTTTTGACAAGTGTTTCATTATATATTATTATTGTTTAGTGACACAAATTTCATCAAAAAAAATCGTACAGC
>JAFNWA010000142.1 GCA_017383665.1 Bacteroidaceae bacterium
AGGGACTACCCTTCATATATCGTAGAGCGTATATATTGGGATAATTATCCGATAGAGGTCTCCGCGACAGGTAAACGCTATCCTGCTGTAACACAAGATATAAACGGTCGACTGTCGAAAGGCGCTCTTATAGTAAATTATTCAGGACATGGAAGCAGCAATCTGCTCTCTCACGAAATGGTGTGGAAGGCTTCGGATATGGCCTCCTTGAACTCTCCTCGTGTCCCATTCTGGGTTACCGCATCGTGTGACATTGGTCCGTTTGACATGGGTGACAACTCTGTAGCGGAGTCTGCAATAATGAATGGCGCCGGTGGAGCAGTGGGCCTTTTTACAACAACCCGCACAGTGATGCAGAGTTACAACTCTGTTATAAACAAGGAGTTTACAAAACAGCTTATGATGCCTGTCAACAGTGGTGAGGTGTTGGCGGTGGGCGATGCGGCCCGCATGGCGAAATGTAATGTGATTGAAGCGGGGACAGACAGGACTGTTAACAAACTGCAATATGTGCTGCTTGGCGACCCGGCGTTGAGATTGAAATATCCGCACTATGGTTTCGTGGTGGACAAACTCAACGGAGTAGATGCATCGGGCGCCGCTTTGAAGGTTGGCGCAGGTTCGTTGCTTAATATCGAGGGTCGAGTGGTTAAGCCCGGAGGTGAACTGGCGAGCGATTTTACCGGTGTGCTCTATTCAACACTTTTTGACAGCGAGGTAGAGGTGAATACACGCGACAATACAGGGCTTGGAAGCCATTCGTATATGGCATACAACAAGATTCTTTTTTCAGGTAGTGATTCTGTGCGTAACGGGCACTTCTCAATCAGTATGCCAATTCCTTTGGATATAAGTTACAGCAATGATTATGGAATGTTGAACCTGTTTGCTGTTGACAGTGCTTTGGTGAATTATGCCCAGGGGCATTTTAAGAATTTTACCATTGGCGGAACTGCTCCTGATCTCGGGAATGACAGTGTTGGTCCTGAGATTAAGCTATATCTCAACTCTCCGTCATTTACCGATGGGGACGAGGTGAATGCCACACCATGCCTTTGGGTAGAATTATACGATGAAAACGGCATAAATACGATGGGAGCCAGCATCGGACATGACATAATGGCTATTGTGGACAATGACCCTCACCACACATATAACCTTAACAGTGCGTTTGTTCCTGTTGTCGGTGATTACAAGCGTGGAACCGTCATGATGCCTCTCAACAGGTTGGAGGCCGGTGAACATTCTCTTGTTCTGCGTGCTTGGGATTTGTACAACAATTCCTCTCAGGTGAAGATTACATTTTATGTAGATCCGTCGCTTGCTCCGGACTTGGCGGAACTCAGTGTGACTCCATCTCCTGTTGTGGCTGGCGCACCAACAAAAATCCGTTTCACACATAATAGGGTGCAGAGTGATATTGAGGTTACTGTTGAACTCTTCAATTTCCAGGGACAGATTCTTTGGCGCAATACCGAACATGTTTTATGTGGCGACAATACATATAGCCTTGATTGGAATGGCACGGCTCAAGGTGGGCAGCCTTTGTCAACAGGTGTATATCTGATTAAGGCATATATAACGGAAGATGGTATGGTGTCATCGTCAAAAACGGGAAAAATCGTAGTCGTTAACAATAAATAGGAGTTTTTTAAGTTATATATAGGCGTAATCAAAGTCCGTGTCTACACGGGTTACAATATAAAAAAAAGAATATGATAAGAAATAAGATAATTATTCTACTTCTTTTGACGGTTATAGCTGTTCCGTCATTTTCACAGGAAGAACAATACAATCCTGTACATATAGGTGTGACATCGCTGTCAATTGTTCCTGATGCGCGTGCCGGTGCTCTTGGTGATGTGGGTGTTGCAACCGAACCGGATGCAAATTCACAGTACTGGAACCCGGCAAAGTATCCGTTCAATATTGCGCGTGCTGGCGTGTCAATGTCATATACTCCCTGGCTCCGTCATTTGGTAAGTGATATTGACCTTGTTAATCTCGCAGGTTTTTATCGCATAGGTGACTATTCGGCACTCAGTTCGTCGTTGACATACTTCTCATTGGGTGAGGTCTTTGCCGGTGAAGGTGACGCCCAGTGGACTATAAAACCGTATGAGTTGGCTTTTGATGTGGCATATTCTCGTATGCTCTCCGAAACATTTTCGGCAGCTATTGCCTTGCGATATATTTTTAGTGACTTGCAGTATGATTATCAAGATGATATGTCGCCCGGTCATGCCTTTGCTGCAGATATTGCGTTATATTACAACAAATATCTGTTTATGGGCAACCGTGAGTGTCTGTTGGGTCTTGGTATGAATATATCAAATATCGGTACAAAGATTTCATACGACGGTGGCGCAACCAATGAGTTCATCCCTACCAATCTGCGTTTGGGTGCTTCGCTGCTCTTGCCGTTCGATGAATACAACACATTGTCAATTAGTGTCGATGTCAATAAACTGCTGGTGCCGACCAAACCTTCGTATAA
>JAFNWA010000143.1 GCA_017383665.1 Bacteroidaceae bacterium
GATACCAATGTGGTTGCAATGATTCCAATCGCAATATTCTGTGCAACAGGTATCCTTACACGCCGCGACCTTGAGGAAATCAACTGGAGTGTGCTCTGGATGGTTGCCGGTGGTTTTGCACTTGGTGTTGCCCTTAACTATAAGGTTACAGACCCAGATACAGGAGTTCTCCTTTACAAGAGCTTGAGCAGCATTATTGTTGACTCTGTTCCATTCGACAGCTTCTCGCCATTGATGGTGATGGTACTTGCAGGTCTCATCTGCTTCGCATTCTCAAACTTCATCTCTCACTCGGCAGCAACATCGTTGCTCGTTCCGGTGCTTGGTGTGATTGCAGGTGGTCTTGGCACATCGCTCGATAGTTTCGGTGGTCCTCAGGCTATGTTGGTAGGTATTGCCATTGCATCTTCAGTGTCAATGATTCTGCCAATCAGTACACCTCCTAACGCCATTGCTCACTCAACAGGCTTCATACAGCAGAAGGATATGATGAAGGTTGGTATCATCATCGGTCTGCTTGGTCTTGCACTCGGCTACGGAATGTTGATTTTCATCGGATTCTGATTTAGAAACTACTTTTAGATATTTCTGCTCCGCATAATTCGTTATGTGGAGCAGTTTTCTTATATTCGCGCTGTAAAAGAAACAACAGCATGGAACTTCGTCAATTGAAATATTTTGTAAAGAGTGCCGAGTATCTCAACTTCTCTGTTGCAGCAAAGCATCTTTATATTACGCAGAGTACTTTGTCACAACAGATAAAGCAACTTGAATTTGAACTTGGATTTGAACTCTTCTTGCGTAATAGCAGGCATATCTCGCTCACCGAGGCCGGTGAGGAGTTTCTGCCCTTTGCACGCAAAACGATACAGGATGCCGAGGATGGCGTGCAACGACTCTATGACCTGCAACATGTAAAGACCGGAACTTTGAAGATTGGTGTCACATACAGCCTGAGCACAGTCTTGACAGAGGGTATTATACATTTTATGAAAGAGTTTCCCAATATCAAGCTCGAAGTTATCTACAAGACTGTTGATGAACTGCTTGAATTATTGCGTGAAAGAAAGGTGGATTTTGTGCTCTCCTACAAGCCCTTGTGTAAAGCTCCGGATATTGATTCCATGCACTTGTTTGACAGCGCATTGGCTCTTGTGGTATCCCGTGACCACCCATTGTCTGTGCGGAATAAAATCAAGTTGCACGAACTTGTTGGAAAACAGTTGTTGCTGCCATCCAAGGGACTCCAGGCCCGTACAATGCTTGATATGCTTACGGAAAGGACCGGAGTGGAACTGCTTTCCGGGTTGGAACTCAATGAAACAAATATCCTGCTGCAAATGGTTGCAACAGGACATCATGCTACTATTCTTTCTGTTTCTGCCGTTTTTGAGAAGCCTCGATTCAAAGCCATACCGCTCGATGAACCGGAGAATGTCTTGGAGGCATCTCTGCTAAGGCTTGCCGGAGCCTATCAGAAGACAGCTGCCAAGGAGTTTATAGATATACTCCTTGAAACCAATGCTGTCAAACGCAGAGTAATGAACATGTTTGAACAGGAGTAATTACTCCTCAACTTCAATAATAGGGAGTGGCTCCACTTTTCGTGGGGTCATTTCTCCTTTTATATATACCTTTGTCATTTCGGACTTGGCATTACTATGTATTGTGACACTTGTCCTGAACTTGCGTGGTGCGCTCTTTTCACCATTGAATATTACAATTATTGAATCCTGTGCACCTGGTTTGATGGCGTGCGTGGGGTACTCCTTGCCGGTGCAACGGCAACTTGTAAATATTTGGTTAATGTATAAATCTGCTTCACCGGTATTGGTGAAAACAAAGGCGCATTTCTGTATTGGATTCTCTTCTCCAAACTTTCCAAGGTCAATCGTCGTCTTTTCGAATTTGATGTTGGCGCGCTTGGGATCATTGGCCTTTGCTGCAATAAAAGGTAACATGCAGAAAAATAATAGTGCTATTTTTTTCATTTGTCGTATTGTTTAGTTTATGTGTTGTCTGTTTTTAATTTCTCTTTACTTGTTTAACACCCTTCACACCTTCTATTTTGGCAATGAGTTTGTTGAGTTTGGTGTTTCCTCCTACAAGCAGTGTCAGTGTTCCGGAAAATAGCGTATCGTGCGACTCAATGTTTATACCCCTCATTATGACATCTTTCTCCTGTGATATTACAGATGTTATATTTGTTACAACACCAATGTTGTCATTACCGACAATGCGAAGGGTAACAGGGTAGAGGGCGCCGGTGTTGTCTATGTCGCTCCAGCGTGCTTCTATGACACGGTAAGGATAGCGTTCCTGCAACTGCCGTGCATTGCTACAATCCTTGCGGTGTATTGAAATTCCGCCATTGATGGTTACAAAACCGAAAACATCATCACCAAATATCGGAGAACAGCATTTTGCCAATTTGTAATCTACACCTTTGAGGTTGCGCTCAATTATGAGCACATCATTGGAGCCACTCTGTTCCTTAGCACTGAAAGTGAAATCCCCTGCACTGCGCACCGGCTCGTTGTTCTCGCTCTCGGGGTTGAGCATCGCCTGGTATCTTTTTAGCACATCGGCAATGTCAATTACACCGTCTGCCACATTCTGGTAGAAATCGCTCAGGCGCTTGAAACCCATCTTCCTGACAATCTGGTCCATGATTCCCTCGTCAATATCTATCTTGTGGTTCTTCAGCTTTCGTGCAATGGTTTCGCGTCCCATGTCGGCCTGGCGCGATTCCATATCCTTCAAAGCCTGGCGTATCTTGGTACGCGCACGACCAGTCTGTGCAATGTTGAGCCATGCCTGCTTTGGTGATTGGCTGTTCGAGGTTATTATCTCAACCTGGTCTCCATTGTTCAGTACATGGCGAATGGGTACATTTCGCCCGTTTACCAATGCTCCTGTACAGCGACATCCCAAGTTGGTGTGTATGCTGAACGCAAAATCTAGTACCGTAGCACCCTTTGAAAGGCGGTATAGGTCGCCCTTTGGCGAGAAGATGAAAATCTCGTCCTTGTAGAGCTCCATCTTGAACTTGTTGTCGGTGGCATTCTCCTCATTGAGGTTCTGCAATGTGTCGCGGATTGAGGCAAGCAAGTTGTCAAGTCCTTTTTCGCTCTTTACGCCCTTGTAACGCCAGTGTGCAGCCAAACCATGCTCGGCCACGGCATCCATGCGCTCAGTTCGTATCTGCACCTCGACCCAACGGCCCTCAGGTCCCATTACAGTGGTGTGCAATGACTCGTAACCATTGCTCTTTGGAACTGATAGCCAGTCACGCAGACGGTGAGGGTTTGGAGTGTACATGTCGGCGACAATGGAATAGACCTGCCAACACTCGCTCTTCTCGTTCTGTGGTTCACTGTCTATTATAATTCTTATGGCAAAGAGATCATAGACCTGTTCAAAAGGTCTCTGTTGTTTCTTCATCTTCTGCCATATCGAATTGATGGACTTTGTGCGTCCTTTGATGCGGAACTTCAAGTGTGGCAAAGCCTTCAGCTGTCGTTCAATAGGTTTGATGAATGATGCTATGTAATCTTCGCGTGACGCAGCCGTCTCCTCGAGTTTGCGACTGAGTTCGGCATATATCTCACTCTCGGTATAACGGAGCGCAAAATCCTCCATTTCCGATTTCAACTTGTAGAAACCGAGTTTGTGTGCAAGCGGGATATAAAGCTTTGACGCCTCTCGTGCAACCATTCTGCGTTCATCACTGTCGGCAGAACCAAAAAGTGAACGCAATATTACAAGACGGCTCGAGATCATGATGAGCATTACGCGCATGTCGTTGGTGAACGACAACAACAGGTTCCTGAAGTT
Organism: Bacteroidaceae bacterium; assembly: GCA_017383665.1. Lineage (GTDB taxonomy): Bacteria > Bacteroidota > Bacteroidia > Bacteroidales > Bacteroidaceae > HGM04593. Next base: position 3,838 of record JAFNWA010000143.1, read on the forward strand.
CTCGCTTTCTATTGTCGGGCTTTTGGCATACAGCGCATTGATTTGTGCAAGATTGTCCAAGATATTCGCTACATTGTTGCCAAAATGTTCCTTTGCCTCTTCAAGGCTAACGGTGCCTGCTTGAACACATCTGTTCAACATTATGCAAATCATTATCTCGCGCTGGAAACCAATTTCCTGTCCCACGAGGTGTGCTGTGAGCAAATCAATCACAATAGGGTTGAAACCAAAATTGTCGCGCACAATGCCACCGTTCTTCGCAGTCTGGGATATCTTATCCTTTATAAAACGGTAATCAGAAGTGGAAAAGCCACTCTCAATACTGTTACGCAATGATTTGAAGGTTGCAACAACCTTCTCGCGTTCAGCCTGTGTAAACATCAAAATCTCCTCCATAATCATCAGACTTCTTGGTTTATTTTGCGAAGATAGTTTTTTTCTGCATAAATTTTGTCATTTATAGAAATAATTCATACATTCGCTGAATAGAAAC
>JAFNWA010000144.1 GCA_017383665.1 Bacteroidaceae bacterium
ATTCCTCGCGCCACTTGCTCTTGTGGTAAGCATCGTCCTTGGGGCCGTAGATATAGACATTCATCTTCATTTCGCCGAACATCTCCAGGAGTCCCATGCGGTCGGCCTCGCTGTAGGGGTTGCCATAGTAGCCCTCTACAAGTCCGCGCTGTGGTACGCTTGGATAGTCTGTGACGGTGGCGCACATTATGTTTGGTTGCGATGCCATCTGTGTGAATGTCTGCACACCATAGTATGTTCCCGAACCGTCGTTACCGGCAATAACTACTTTGTCTTTCTCAACTGCAAGATAGTAACCCTCGGCTTTGGCCGGGATGAGGCTTTCGTATGCAGCAACAGCCGCATCGCCACGCTCACCGATGACGAGTTCTACAGCGCCGTCGGTAGTGCTGAAATTTTTCTTGAAAAGATTCACCGCATCTGCATCAGCGTCGGTCTCGCCTGTGATTGTGTAGCTTGCGCTGTTCTCAAATGCAGTCTCATTGCCCCAGGCTATACTTTGGGGAATAGGGTAGATTTTGACTGTCTGTGCGTTTGCGTTGAATGATATTACCGTGAATATCAGTGCGGAAATACCGAGAAACAGTTTTTTCATATTATCAATAAGTTATAGAGTTTGCAATGTTTATACATCAAAAGCAAAATTAGTTAATTTAAGCGGAATAGCCAAATTTTTTGTATCTTAGCACCATCAACGAAAAAGAAGAGTGATGTTATGAATGAAAGACCGCTGATTTTGGTGTCAAATGATGATGGCTATCGTGCCAAAGGCATTAACTGCCTTGCGAGAGTGTTGATGGAATTTGGTGATGTTGTGGTGGTTGCACCACACACCGGTCGTTCGGGCAAAGGGTGTGCTATAACAAGCGAAGTGCCCCTAAAGGTTGAACTTGTGGCATCTGAACCAGGTTTGCAGGTGTATTCATGTACCGGAACTCCATGTGATTGCGTAAAGGTGGCCTGCCATAGTATTCTTGAACGTCGTCCTACTCTTGTTGTAGGCGGAATAAACCATGGTGACAATTCGGCTGTGAATGCACACTATTCGGGCACGATGGGTATTGTACTAGAGGGATGCATGAAAGGGATTCCATCGGTGGCGTTCTCGCTCTGTTCGCATGATGCCGATGCCGATTTTGAACCTACTTATAATGTGATACGGAAAGTGGTGGCGGCTGTGCTTGAACGCGGTTTGCCGGTGGGCAGTTGTCTGAATGTGAACTTTCCCGATTCTCCTTCATATGCCGGCATAAAGGTTTGTCGTCAGGCTATGGGACGCTGGGTTAATGAGTGGGAGGCGCATGATCATCCCCGTGGTGGAAAATGGTGGTGGCTTACTGGTGAGTTTGTTGTTGAAGACAACGACCCATTGGCCGACCGCGTGGCTCTCGATGATAATTTTGTGGCAATTACTCCCACTTCAATCGATATGACCGACTATCGTCTGGTTGAAGAGATGAGGGGGTGGAATCTTTGATAAAAACAGGCTGGATAATATGAAATACTATCTCATTGTTGGTGAGGCTTCGGGCGATTTGCACGCCTCGAATCTTATGAAGTCGATAAAGGAATTTGACAAGAACGCCGAATTCCGTTTCTTTGGAGGTGACTTGATGTCTGCTGTCGGCGGTACGCGTGTAAAACATTACCGCGAACTGGCATATATGGGTTTTATTCCAGTGCTGCTGCATCTGAGGACAATCTTTGCCAATATGAAACTTTGCAAGAAGGATGTGGAGCAGTGGAACCCCGACGCTCTAATTCTTGTCGATTATCCGGGCTTCAACCTCTCAATTGCGAAATATATACATAAGTACACCGATATTCCGGTCTATTATTATATCTCACCCAAAATATGGGCATGGAAGGAGCATAGAATAAAGAATATAAAGCGCGATGTTGACGAGCTCTTTTCAATTTTGCCTTTTGAGATTGATTTCTTTGAGAAAAAACATGATTACAGAATAAACTATGTGGGAAACCCATGTGTGGATGCAGTAGATAATTTCAAACGCAACAGGGCTTTGACACGCAAAGATTTCCTGCATAATAACTCAATACCCGATAAACCCATAGTGGCTCTTCTTGCCGGTAGCCGTAAGCAGGAGATCAAGGCAAATCTGCCAATGATGATTGAGGCAATGAAACAATATCCGGATTACCAGCCGGTCATAGCCGGTGCTCCGGGCATTGACAAGGAGTTCTATGCACCTTTCTTGAATGATGGCGCAAAGATTGTCTTTGGACAGACCTATGACATACTCAACAATTCCCACGCCGCATTAGTCACATCGGGAACTGCAACCTTGGAAACAGCACTTTTCAATGTGCCTCAGGTTGTGTGCTACGCAACTCCTATGGCAAAACTCTATTCGTGGCTCAAGAAGCACTTCCTCAAAGTTAAGTATGTTTCACTTGTGAATCTTGTTGCTGACAGGGAGATTGTGCGTGAACTGGTTGCTGCAGATATGAAATTGCAGAATGTTATTGACGAACTTGGTGCACTCTTGCCCGCAGATGGCAAAAAAAGAACGGCTATGCTCGGAGAGTATAGCCGTATGATGGAGATTCTTGGCAAGCCCGGTGCATCTGGGCGCGCTGCCGAGAAGATGGTCTCTTTGTTGTCAAAGAACTCCCACAAGTGCTAAGTAAGCGATAACGCTTGGTGTAGCAAGCAGTGTGCTGTCAAAACGGTCAAGCATTCCTCCGTGTCCGGGGAGAATGTTGCCCGAATCCTTGATCTGCATCTCGCGCTTCATGGTAGATTCTATGAGGTCACCGAATGTTGCAGTGGCAACGACTACCAATCCCATTCCGACCCACTCCCAAAGTGACATTACATCACTGAAATGCGATAGTGCCACGCCTGCACCGATGGCTGCAAATGCACCACCTGCAAAACCTTCCCATGTCTTTTTGGGCGATACGCGCTCGAACATCTTGTGACGGCCAAGTGTGCAGCCAAAGAGGAAAGCGCCTGTGTCGTTGAACCAGATGAAGATGAATATTGACAATGGCATGAGGAAATTGTATGTCTGGTCAATCTTTACTCCGGCTGTTGAGAGCATGCATAGCAGTGCAAAAGGCAGCGCTACATATACCTGGCTCAATATGAAGTATGCAAAATTGTCAAGTGGTTTGCTTTTTGTGTCAAAGAGTTGGCGTATCATTGCAACCACAATTAGTATAATGTATGGTGCAAACAGTGGCAACACCGGTTTGCCGGGCTCGTTTATGTGGAATGTTGCAAACATAGCTGCGAACAGACATAAACCGCAGAGCATTGCATAGGCAGTGCTGAATGTTGTTTTCTTATACTTGTGTATCAATGAGCAGAATTCTCTCACCGACAACATTGTTATAATGGCAAACAAAGCACCGAAAGTGTATTTGTTGCACAGCATTCCACCCAACAGGGTTATCGCAAATACTGCGCCGGTGGCTACTCGCACGAGAAATTTTTTCATAATATTGTGTGTTATTTGTGTTTTAATCCTTTTCTGTCTCTTCACCTTCGGTGTCGCCTATTGGTTGAGGAATGATCTCTGTTGCATCAATGTTCTCCTCTTCCGGCTCTGCAACTTTGTTGTTGCTCTCGAATATCTCCTCGCTGCGTGATGCCCAAGGACGCTTGCCGAATATCTTTTCTACATCCTCGGCAAAAATAACCTCCTTCTCAATAAGTATTCTCGCAAGCTCGGCATGTCCTTCCTTGTGCTCATTGAGCAGTTCCTTGGCTCTTTCATATTGTTCGGTAATCATCTTGTGTACCTCGGAGTCAATGGCCTCGGCTGTCTTCTCGCTGTATGGGCGGTTGAATGAGTACTCCTGGTTGTTGTAATAGCACAGATTCGAGAGTTTGTCGCTCATGCCTGCGTATGCAACCATTGCGTATGCCTGTTTTGTGACACGCTCAAGGTCATTCATCGCACCTGTAGAGATGTGGCCGATGAAACACTCTTCGGCGGCGCGACCGCCAAGTATTGCGCACATCTCGTCAAGCATCTGCTCCTTGGTGGTGATTTGACGCTCCTCGGGCATATACCATGCGGCACCGAGTGCCCTGCCGCGTGGAACAATCGTCACCTTTATCAGCGGGTTGGCATGTTCAAGGAACCATGATATTGTGGCATGGCCGGCTTCGTGGATTGCAATGGCCTCTTTCTCCTTCTGTGTCATTACCTTGGTCTTTTTCTCAAGACCACCGATTATGCGATCTATTGCATCAAGGAAATCCTGCTTGTCAACAGCCTTCTTCTTACCTCGTGCAGCAATGAGTGCTGCCTCGTTACAAACATTGGCAATGTCTGCTCCCGAGAATCCCGGAGTCTGGCGTGCCAATGTATCCACATCTACCGAAGGATCAAGCCTTAGTGGACGGAGATGTACTCCAAAAATGGCCTTTCGTTCGTTGAGGTCGGGTAAATCAACATGTATCTGCCTGTCGAAACGGCCGGCTCGCAGCAATGCCTTGTCAAGAATATCGGCACGGTTGGTAGCTGCAATGACAATGATTCCGCTATTTGTGCCAAATCCGTCCATTTCGGTCAACAACTGGTTCAGCGTGTTCTCGCGTTCATCATTGCCTCCCATTGACGGGTTCTTTCCGCGAGCTCGACCAACGGCATCAATTTCGTCAATGAAGATGATGCAAGGTGCTTTCTCCTTTGCTTGGCGGAACAAGTCGCGTACGCGAGATGCGCCGACACCAACGAACATCTCCACAAAGTCTGAACCGGACATAGAGAAAAATGGAACATTGGCTTCACCTGCGACTGCCTTTGCAAGCAGGGTTTTACCTGTACCCGGAGGGCCTACCAGCAATGCACCCTTGGGAATTTTTCCACCAAGTTCGGTGTATCTTTGTGGGTTCTTCAGGAAGTCAACAATCTCCTGTACCTCCTGTTTGGCTCCCTCCTGTCCTGCAACATCCTTGAATGTGATTTTTATATTACCGTTCTTGTCAAAGAGTTTTGCCTGCGACTTGCCAACACTGAACACACCGCCTTGTCCACCACCGCCGCCACTCATGCGACGCATCACGAATATCCAGATGAATATTATGACAACGAATGGCAGAATGTTCCACAAAAGGTCGCCCCAAAAATTGCTCTCCTCTTCATAACTGACATTTCCTTTAAATTTGCCGGTTTCCTTTACCTCGCGGATGAAATTGTCGAAATTGTCAATGGAACCGATGTGAGTCTCTAACTTTAGGCCTTCGTTTGTTGGTTTGTCTGTTATGAGACGGCGAATAGAATCATTGTTGATGATATCGGCTTCTATTCTGCTCTTGTTGATGACAGTTATGTCTTTTACCCATCCCTTTTTGATACACTCCTCAACTACGGTGTAGGGTTTTTCTACAGTCTGGCCTTTATCATTTTCTCCAAAGAAGTACATATACAGGAGAACTCCTCCTATTATCATGTATATCCAAGTGAATGAAAATTTAGGTTTTTTATTATTGCTTGTCATAATTATGCTTAATCAATGTCTGGTATTTCTGTTAATGTGGCATCGGCCCACAGGTGTTCAATGTCATAGAACTTGCGGACATCGGGCAAGAAAATGTGTACGAGTATGTCGCCGTAATCCATTGCTACCCATTGCGAATTGCGGAGTCCGTCTATTGAGTATGGTTTTTTCTTGCAGTTTATCCTTACAGTATCTTCAATGGAATCTGTTATGGCGCTTACCTGGGTAGGTGAGTTACCTTGGCAAATAACGAAATAGTCGCATATACTGTTGCCTAGCTTTAACATATCTACTACAACAATTTCCTTACCTTTCTTGTCCTGTATTCCTTCTATTATTTGCTTGATGACCTCTTGTGCGTCAATACTGTTTTGATGCATATTTGTTTATTATTTAAAATGAATAGTGCAAAGATATTCCTTATTTGCCCATTTTAAAATAAAAACGGATGCTTTTTAGCCTTTGTCTTCGAAAAATGAAAGTTTTTTTTGTTTTTTAAGCAAAAAAATGGCCAAAACATTTTTTTTTACAGAAAAAGTTGTACCTTTGCATCGCATTTGAGCATTGGGCTATGGTGTAATGGTAACACTGCAGATTCTGGTCCTGCCTTTCCTGGTTCGAGTCCGGGTAGCCCAACAAAGAGGTTTCCAATTGGAAACCTCTTTTTGTGTATTATTGCCGCCCCCCCCAAAAAAAAAAGATTCCGCCACGGAAACCGTAGCGGAATCTTTTTTCAATCTTGGTGCTGTTATTTAAAGCAATTCTCTACAACCAACTGCTCAAGTTCTTCTTTCTCCATACTGCCTACTTTGACTGTGTATCGTCCCTCCATCGGGATGAAAAGCATGGTGGGAATGCCTCTGATGTTGAATGCATTGGCAATCTCCGGGTCATTGTCAACATTTATCTTATAAACATAGAGTTTCCCTGCATACTCTTTAGCAATCTCTTCAAGGTGTGGAGCTATAGCCTTGCAGGGGCCGCACCAGTCGGCGTAGAAATCAATAACCGCAGGCTTGTCGCCAAGATATTTCCACTCTTTACTCAAATCGGCTACTTTTTGGGTGAAATCTGCAGAGTTGAGTATAATACTGCCGGCAACAAGCTCTTCGCTCTTGGGATTTTCGCTATCCTGCTGTTTAACCTCCTTTTTGTTGCCTCCGCAAGCTGTAAACATTGCAACACATGCAATCAAGATAAATATACGCTTCATGGTCTAAATTTTAAGGGTTTATACTCTTCTTTGTTGCGAAT
>JAFNWA010000145.1 GCA_017383665.1 Bacteroidaceae bacterium
GCATAATTAAACTTACCGAGAACGGAACTGTAACCATTATCAGACAATGATGGATGAGAAGCATAAACCGGGACTTGTAGATCGTTTTAACGAGTGGAGAGAAAAACATATATCGCATAGGCAGTTTGTGCTTATACTCAGTCTTCTGGTGGGTGTAATCTCAGCACTTGCGGCATATACACTGCATCATCTCATCCATTTCATACAGCATTTGCTTACAGGTGGCTTCGACCCACACACCTTCAACTGGCTCTATCTTGTATATCCTGTAATAGGTATTTTTATAACAGGTCTTTTCATTCGCAAGGTCGTGCGCGATGATATAAGCCATGGCGTCACCAAAGTGCTCTATGCCATTTCGTGTCGCAAGGGAAAGATTCGTCGCCATAATACCTGGTCGTCAATGATAGCCAGTGGAATAACAATCGGTTTCGGTGGTTCTGTGGGTGCCGAGTCGCCAATTGTAATGACCGGTTCTGCCATTGGCTCAAACCTTGGCAGTTTCTTCAAAATGGAGAAGAAAGTCATGCTGTTGCTCATCGGTTGCGGTGCAGCCGGTGCGGTGTCTGGCATCTTCAAAGCTCCTATAACAGGTCTGGTCTTTGTGATTGAGGTGCTTATGATTGACCTCACAATGTCGTCGTTGCTACCTCTGCTGATATCAAGCGTAACGGCAGCCACGCTCTCATACGCCCTTATGGGAACAGAGACGATGTTCAAGTTTACAGCCGAGGACTTTGACCTTTCTCGTGTTCCTTATGTGCTTCTGCTTGGTGTTGTCTGCGGCTTGGTTTCGCTCTATTTTACAAAGGTGACGGTCGGTATTGAGAAGTTCTTCAAGCGGTTCAAGAGCCCATATACAAGGTTGTTGATAGGTGCGGGTACATTGAGCGTGCTTATCTTCCTTTTTCCACCGCTCTATGGCGAGGGCTATGAGACTATCAGACTGTTGATCGACGGCAAGCCCGAAACTTCGAATGCGATTCTTGAAAAGTCACTTTTCTCAAGCCATGCCAATCTTTTGCTCCTGTTTATGTTCCTGGTTGTGGTTTTCAAGGCTTTTGCCTCTACTGTGACCAATTGCGCAGGTGGCTGTGGTGGTATATTTGCTCCAAGTCTTTTCTTGGGATGTGTAACCGGCTATCTCTTTGCAAGTTTGTGCAACAAAGTCGGTGTAGGAGTGACGGTGATTGAGGCGAACTTCGCCCTCTTTGGAATGGCGGCATTGATGTCGGGCGTCTTCCATGCCCCGTTGACAGGTGTGTTCCTTATTGCCGAACTCACGGGTGGTTACGACCTGTTCCTGCCGTTGATGATGGTCTCTGTGTCCTCATATCTCACCGTGAGAATATTCGACAGCAACAATATCTATGCAGTGCGTCTTGCACAGCGCGGTGAGTTGATAACCCACCATAAGGATCAGGCTGTGCTCACCACCCTGAAAGTTGCCGATGTGGTTGAAAAGGATTTTATGTCCGTTACTCCCGAGATGGATTTGGGCGCCTTGACATCTGTCGTTGCAAAGACAAAGAGAAATATGTTCCCTGTACTCAATGCTGCCAAGCGTCTTGTAGGCATCATATATCTTGATGATATAAGGCACATAATGTTCCGCCAGGAACTGTATCACCGTTATTCGGTGGCTACGCTCATGCGCGAGGTGCCCGAAAGGCTTGGTATTGAGGAGCCCATGGAGGTGGTTATGCGAAAGTTCGAGAAAACCAAAGCTTGGAATCTGCCGGTAGAGGATATAACGGGTGAATACATAGGCTTTATATCAAAGTCGGCAATCTTCACCGCATACCGTAATACATTGCTGGAATTTACATCGGATTAAGAAACTGCTTGTTTTTTGTGGCGTTCGATATGACACATACATGCACATTAGAGTCAACAGATATTATTACCTAATATTTTTATAAGAATTTTAGTATGCAGAAATTGAAAATAGTATATCTGGGAACCCCCGATTTTGCCGTGGAGCCATTGCGCCGTCTGCTCGATAAACAGCGCGAGTGCAGTGACTGTGGTTATGAGATTGTAGGTGTTGTGACAATGCCCGACAAGATGATTAACAAGCGCGGTAATCAACTCTTGATGAGTCCTGTAAAACAGTATGC
>JAFNWA010000146.1 GCA_017383665.1 Bacteroidaceae bacterium
AAGAGGATGACCCAAAAGTAAAAAGGGTCATCCTCTTTGCTGAGAGGTTGTATAAAAAGAGCTATTTTAAGGCTTGCGAAGCCTGAAAAAGCGCAGTTTACTAAGCGTAAATGAGCATTTTGAGGGCGAGCGTAACGAAAAAAGAGCCTTTTTAGTCAGCCTCTTGTCATATTGTAAAAGCTTATTATTCCAATGTACCGTTGTTTGCAGCCTCAATCATCTCAGCACTGGCATACATAAAAATCTCAACTCGACGGTTCTCTGCACGACCGGCCGCTGTTGCATTGTCAGCCACAGGCTGTTTTGAACCAAATCCCTCTACGCTCTTGATTTGATTTGCAGGAACGCCCTTTGAAAGAAGGAAGTCCGAAACAGCATTTGCACGATTAACCGACAAAGGGTTGTTTATCATGTCATTACCTGTTGAGTCTGTATGACCGTAAATAACGACATCGGCATCGCTATACTCGATAAGAACCTTTGCAAATTCGGCAAGATTCTCTTTTGCAGCCTTGTTCAAAGCATATTTGTTGGTTTCGAAAAGCACACCTGAATCAAATGTAACCTTAACAGCTGTAAGATTATTGGCATCTGTAATTGTCTGCACTGTAGCATTCTCAACCTGTGCAGCCGCTTCTGCTGCATTGTCCATTCTCTTACCGATCAAAGCACCTGTACCGGCACCGACAGCTGTACCAACGGCCGCACCGACAGCTGTACCGACACCCATATTACCTGTGAATTTACCAATCAACGCTCCAATGAGAGCTCCGCCGGCTGCACCGCTTGCAGCTCCAATGGTAGTACCCTTTGCCAGATTGCTCCAACTACCACAACTTGAAAAAATCAACGCAGAACATAGTACCGCGCAAATAGTCTTTACTGATTTCATATTTATAAATTTAAAATTTCCGTCACAAAACCTTTCGCAAAGTTAATCAAAAATATCTTTTGACAAAACGCAATACAACAATAAAGTAAACATTATAAAAAAATACAAACAAGATTCATAAAAACTGCCACAATATTGATATATTTATTAACTTTGCCGAATATAAATTCTAAAATAAAAAACAGATACACAATATGGCCGAATTAAAAGATCTTACAAAACGAAGTGAGAGTTATTCACAATGGTATAATGATTTGGTGATCAAGGCAGACCTTGCCGAGCAGTCACCAGTGAGAGGATGTATGGTAATCAAGCCATACGGTTATGCAATCTGGGAAAAGATACAGCGTACCCTCGACGACATGTTCAAGGAGACAGGACATGTCAATGCCTACTTCCCCATGTTGATTCCGAAATCATACCTCAGCCGCGAGGCAGAGCATGTTGAGGGTTTTGCCAAGGAATGCGCTGTTGTGACACACTACCGTCTGAAGAATGCCGAAGACGGCAGCGGTGTTGTGGTTGACCCGGCAGCAAGACTCGAGGAAGAGATGATCATACGCCCTACATCAGAGACCATCATCTGGAGCACATACAAGAATTGGATTCAATCATACCGTGACCTCCCAATCATGGTTAACCAGTGGGCAAATGTAATGCGTTGGGAGATGCGCACCCGCCTGTTCCTGCGCACAGCCGAGTTCCTGTGGCAAGAGGGACACACCGCCCATGCAACACGAGAGGAGGCCGAGAAGGAGGCGCAGACAATGTTGCATGTATATAACGATTTTGCAAACAACTACATGGCATTGCCTGTAGTGATGGGCGTCAAATCGGCAAACGAACGCTTTGCCGGTGCTCTTGACACATACACAATTGAAGGCATGATGCAGGACGGCAAGGCATTGCAGTGTGGTACATCAC
>JAFNWA010000147.1 GCA_017383665.1 Bacteroidaceae bacterium
CATTTTGTTTGCCGTGTGTCATAAGACGCTCACGAACAATCATCTTTGCACCCTCAGCCAATTCAGCCTCGCGAGCCTCGTCATAAGTAGTTTTGTAGATACTGTCTTTTGAAGACTTACAAGATGTAAAAGCAAAAGCCACACAAGCGGCAAAAGCCAATGTGAATAATTTTTTCATAGGTCTATTGTTTATTTTATTTTTATACTATTATCGCAAATCTTCTGCAAAAATAGGAATAATGCGTTAAAACATCAACTTTTAATACCGTTAATTTATTATAACAACAAAAAACAAGACTTAAACATCACCCCGTCAGATATTTTTTTTACCTTTACACCACAAATAAATGACCGTAACATGAAAAAAAGGACTCTTTTTATTTTAGCAACAGCCACACTCATCTCCTGCAACACGAGCAAAGAACTCACATCCACGCAACAGCCGTGCGATGAAAAGGAAAGATATAATGAATTCTTCACCGGCAACACCATGCGTTTCGACTTTCATCACGCAGGTGACAGCAAGCAAGAGTTCTACTATTTCGACAAAGTAATACGCGAGGGCGAATGGGCCGGTTCAAGAGTATCACTCATAAACCCGTTCGACTATGGCGAACAGAAGTTCAAGATAATAGACAAAGCCACAGGCGAGGTAATATACAAGAACAACTACTGTACCCTGTTCAATGAATGGCAGACCACTCCTGAGGCAAATGTGACAAGCCGTTCTTTTCCCGAGGGAGTAATTTTCCCCGAGCCTATAAAAGACTTCAGTATAGAGTTCTATGCCCGCAACAAACAGACAAAAGAGTGGGAAAAGAGATACACACAGGATATATGCGTGAGCGATTACAACATTGCACCTCAAAAGGCACAGCACGAGTGCATTGACATACACATTGGCGGTGACATAGCCCACAGTCTCGACATCGTATTGCTGCCCGACGGCTTTACAGCCGAGGAAAAGGAGAAATTCCTGGGATCGTGCAGAATGTGGAGCGACGCACTCTTCAGTTACGCTCCATTCACAGAGAACGCCCACCGCATCAACATACGCGCAGTGTGGGCCGCCTCAAAAGTGAGAGGAGTCAGCAAGCCGGGCATAGGCAAGTGGGTAGATAACCTGTTGGGTACACGCTTCTACACCCTCAACAGCGAACGATACCAGATGACCGAGGAGTTCCAAAAAGTCAGGGACATTGCAGCCAGCGCACCATACGAGAGCATCTTCATACTGACAAACACCGACAAGTATGGCGGTGGCGGCATATACAACTTCTACGGACTTGGCTCAGCCGGCAACACCGGTCGCACCGGTGAGGTATATGTTCACGAGTTCGGCCATTCGCTCATGGGACTTGGCGACGAGTACATTGAGGTGGGCAATACAGTAAGTGCGCTCTACCCGGCCGGCAAAGAACCATGGGAGGCAAACCTCACACGCTTTGTAAACTTCAAAGGCAAATGGGAGGATATGATAGCCGCAGACACACCGATACCAAGCACCATCACCGAAGGTTCAACAGAAAAAGATTGGGTCATAGGTGCCTACGAAGGTGGAGCATATCTTGAAAAAGGGATTTACCGCGGCTGGCCCGAGTGTATGATGAAGGCACTCACCGATTTTTGCCCCATATGCCAAAGAGCGATAATACACTATTTGGATTATATTTGCAAATAAGAATAAAAAAAGACCCAGCAGGGTCTTTTTTTATTCTTACTCACAGTAGGTTATCACCGTCTTGCGACCATCGGCAACACACGAAACGGGATAGCCGTCTTCCAATTCCCAATTGCCTGCCGGCAAATCTTTACTGCCAGCCCCGAGCATACCGAACGCCGCCAACTGATATGTTGCATAATAAGGCACGCTAATCATGCGTACAGCCCGTTCCACTCCCCAATACCCAAAGTAGGCC
>JAFNWA010000148.1 GCA_017383665.1 Bacteroidaceae bacterium
AGTTTGTATGATGAAAAAAAGAAAATCAACTATGTATATGCGACAATTAGTGCAATTATCAGTGGCATTGATGTTTTTGATGCCATCGGTGGCCCTTGCTTCCTCTGTGATGCATGAGGGTGCTGTAACGGATGAACCTGTAAAGGTGGAGAAAAAGGCCGCTGTTACAGATGTGCGTACCATCACCGGTACTGTCTATGATGCAGCAACCAACCAACCAATGGCCGGTGTCCGCGTTCAGGCAACTGGACATAAGAGGGTTACAACCATGACAGACGGAGAGGGTAAGTATAAACTTAATATTCCCTCATATGTTACCCTTATAACCTTTTCAACTCCGGATTATCTGTTGGTTCAGAAGCCTGTAGGCAAGAGGGATATCATAAATATTCGTCTATATCCAAGCAAATTTGAGGAGAATTATAGCAGTGATATCGTTATTTCAGCCGAGAGCGGTTTTGATGAGGGTATTTCGACAGCACAGTCCATTGAGTCTGATATTCAGAACAAGATTGGTGCAGATGTGAGAACCATCAATCGTTCGGGAACCACAGGTGTGGGTGCTGCCATGTTCATCAGAGGTATCAACTCGCTCAATGCCAATGCACAGCCACTGGTTGTAGTGGATGGTGTTATTTGGGACCTTCAGGAGAACAGCGAGGCTATACACATGGGTATTTACAACAACATTCTCTCTGCAATTGATGTCAACGACATACGAGATGTCAAGGTGTTGAAGAACGGTGCTGCAATATATGGTGCCCGTGCTGCCAATGGTGTAATCATTATAAACACCAAGCGCGGTGAGAGTATGGCGACTCGCATTACAGCGAATATCCATGCAGGTGTGTCGCTTGAGCCCAACCGCCCACGCATGCTCTCTGCCGAGGATTATCGTCTGTATGCCAATGACCTCATCGGTACAATGGATATAAATCCTAACAGCAACATTCCATTCCTTCGTTCGGACAAGCCTGTGTACAGTGAAGATGGTAAACTTCAAAGCGGTTTCGTTTATTATGACAAGTATCACAATAATACTGATTGGTCTGATATTGTGTATCGTGAGGCCTTCACTCAGAATTATAAGGTAAATGTAGAGGGTGGTGACGATATTGCCATGTATAACTTCTCATTCGGTTATACTATGGGTGATACTCCAATAAAAGGTAACAGTTTTGACCGTCTGAACATTCGTTTGAATTCGGACATTCTTCTTACTGACAATTTCAAGACACGCGTAGATATCTCTTATTCACGCATTGCCCGTGAGTTGCAGGATGACGGTTTGCGTGAAGATGCTTCGGCCTTCCCGTTGTCTTCACTTGGCGCTCTTGCTGCAGTCAAGTCTCCATTCCTCAGCCCATACCGTTACTCAATAACAGGTAAGTTAAGTGATATTATTGATGTTGCCGATGATTTTGCCTTTGATGTGTCACAGCGTGCAGGTATATCTCGTCCGAACAACTCTTTGTACAACCCCTTGACAATTCTTACAAAGGGTTCAGACCCTCACAAGAATGATATGGAGTACAATAATATGGGTATTACTATTGCTCCTGAGTATAAGTTGGGCGATTTTACTTTCACAGAGGTTTTCAACTACTCTCTGTATCGTGTGAGTGAGAAATATTATCTCCCTTATCCTACACCAGCCGATAATGACAAGTATCATTTCTATGTGAAGTCACTCAATGGCAAGATTGGTAACTATATTGCGTCGTTCTTCGGTAAGGAAGCAGCTCTTTCGAGCGATACCCGTGTTGCTTGGAGCAAAGTATTCGGAGCACATGATGTCAATGTATTCGGAGGTTTCCGTTACACTAATTTCAATTTTGACTCAAACTCAATCAGCGGTGCAAACTCTACCAGTGATGAGTTGTTTAACATGAGTAATACCTTGAAGCACCTTGACAGTGATGGAAGCAAGAATGTTTGGACCAATGTTGCTTGGTATCTCTCGGCCGATTATTCATACAAGACACGCTACTTCCTGCAGTTGGCCGCTTCGCTTGAGACCTCTTCACGCTTTGGTGGAAAGGCCGATGATGCACTCAACATGTTTGGGGTTTCATGGGGATTCTTCCCATCGGTACAGGCTGCATGGTTGGTATCATCAGAGTCTTGGTTCAATGTGAAACCAATTGACATGCTCAAACTGCGTGCCGGTTTCGACATGACCGGTAACGATGCAATCGATTATCTTGCTGCACGCAGCTATCTGCAGTCTGTAAAGTTCTATGACAAGTCAATGGGTCTGCAGCTTGGTAATGTTGAGAATGACGGTGTTAAATGGGAGACTACATCACGCTTCAACATCGGTTTGGATGCCATGCTTTTTGAGAACCGTCTGGCTCTTTCACTTGATTGGTATTCTTCAACGACTAAGGATCTGTTGGTTCAAAAGCAGTATAGCTACATTACCGGTATGGACAAATATTGGGCAAATGGTGGCGAACTCAGCAATATGGGTATTGAGGCAAAACTCAATGCAAAATTGATAAATACTAAGGACTTCCAGTGGGAATTGGGTGCCTCTTTGGGTCACTATGAGAATAAGATTACTGCTCTTGACGAAGCTATTGCGCCGGTTGCAGTTTATGGTGGCGAGGTGGCAACAATGGTTGGTCAGCCTGTTGGTGTATTCTGGGGTTATAAGACAGACGGTGTGATAGCATCTTCGGCCGATGCTGATAGTTATGCTCTCTATCAGACTGATGCTACAGGTGCGAAGAACTATTTCAAGGCCGGTGATATGAAGTTTGTTGACCTCACCGGTGATAAATGTATCAATGACAAGGACAAAACCGTTATCGGTGACCCAAATCCCGATATCTACGGTAATATCTTTACAAAACTCTCTTACAAAGGTTTGACACTTGATGTAAACTTCAACTATTCTGTTGGTAACGATGTGTATAACTACTACCGTCAGCAGCTTGAGAGTGGTTCTTCGTTCTATAACCAGACCACAAAAATGCTTAACCGTTGGGCGGTTGATGGTCAAGTAACAGATATTCCGGCAGTTGCTTTTGGCGATCCTGTCGGCAATTCACGCTTCTCTGACCGCTGGATTGAGGATGGCTCATATCTGAGACTCAAGAACATCAGGTTGTCATACAAGATACCTGTTATGGTGAACTGGTTGCAGGGTCTCACTGTGTGGTGTTCTGCAGAGAACCTCTATACATTTACAAAGTATAAGGGTGCTGACCCTGAATTCTCTGTAAACAATAATGTAATGTATCAGGGTGTTGATGCCGGACTGTTGCCACAGACACGCAGCTTCCATCTTGGTGTAAAGGTTAACCTCTAATGAAAAAAGCATCTTTATCAATGAGTGTTGGTCAAGGTGATAAAAACGATAAAACAATGAAAAAGAGACTTATTTATACAATGACATTCCTCCTTTGCGGAACATTCCTTTTCAGTTCCTGCAAGGATATGTTGCAGATTGATTCGGATCGCGTCGATTATGAGTTGGACAGGTTGACATTCAATGACTCTGTATATTCGGTTTTGGGTATATTGAAATCGGTGCAAAAGGTTGGTGACCGCCAGGTGTTAATCAATGAGTTGCGCGGTGACCTTGTTACAGTCAATGAGTCAAAGGCTGTCGTTGATGTTCAGGAATTGGCTCGTTTTGAATTCAATAACGAGGCAAACGAGTACCTTAATGTCAGTGATTACTACTCAATTATCAATAACTGTAATATCTATTTGGCTCGCGTTGATACCACGCTTGATAAGAATAATATCAGATTGATGCTTCCTGAGTATGTAGCGGTAAAGAGTATTCGTGCATGGACATATTTGCAGCTTGCAATCAATTATAACGAAGTACCTTATTTTACAGAGCCTATACTCACTCATAGTGCATCTGAGGAGATTCTTAATAGGCCAAAACTCTCTCGTGACGAGATTGTCGGCAATCTCATTGCAGATATTCTTCCATATGAGAATCCGGCAGCATACCCAATGCCTGCATGGGATAC
>JAFNWA010000149.1 GCA_017383665.1 Bacteroidaceae bacterium
GTGCAGGTCAGCAGAGTGAGGCTGTGGATATAGCTCCTGTTGCTTCTACTACAACTGACCCAGTTGATACTACATACCGTACAGAGAAGGTTGTTCTGTCATCGGGCGCAGAGGGCTCACTCAAGGCTTTCAGCGTTGTTTGCGGTAGCTACAGCAGAAAAGAGGGTGCCGAAAATATCCGTCAGACATTGGTTGATGAGGGCTATACAGCAATCGTTGTCCAGAATCCTTCGACAGGTCTCTACAGAGTGGTTTGTGCTTCATGCGATACCAAAGAGGCTGCTGCTGTTGCGCGTGACAAGTTCAAGGCTGCTCACCCAGGCAATGTCGATTTCCAGAAGGCTTGGTTGCTTTACAATAAGTAAATCCTGAAAGGCTTCCACATCGGGAGCCTTTTTTACAAATATAATCTCTGTTTAGAATGGCGAACAATAATAACAATGGATATGCAGTCAAGGTCTATGATGGGCCTGTGAAGAGATTCTGCCAGACACTTGATCTCAAAGATAATCCTGATTTGATTGCAGAATACCGCCGTCGTCATGCTGATGGCGAAGCTTGGAGTGAGGTGCTTGACGGAATACGCAGTGTGGGTATTCTGGAAATGGAGATTTATATCGTTGGCACAAGGCTTTTCATGATTGTGGAAACTCCGCTTGATTTTGATTGGGACAGCGCGATGGCGCGACTTTCAACTCTTCCACGCCAACAGGAGTGGGAGGATTATATGTCTGAATTCCAACAGGCTGCTCCTGGCAGTTCTTCAAATGAAAAATGGCGCATGATGGAGCGTATGTTCCATCTTTACGAAAAATAACCTTATAGATTATGGAGAGAGTAAGCAATAAAAGTAAACTGATAGACAAGCGCTATCTGCTGCCTTTTGTGCTTGTTACATCGTTGTTTGCCTTGTGGGGCTTCGCCAATGATATAACAAACCCAATGGTGGCGGCTTTCCAGACATTGATGGAACTGCCGGCATCGGAGGCTGCTCTTGTGCAGTTTGCCTTCTATGGAGGCTATGCGACTATGGCTGTCCCTGCGGCACTTTTTATTCGCCGCTACAGTTACAAACGAGGAATACTTATAGGCCTCGGACTTTATGCTTTGGGCGCTTTCCTGTTCATTCCTGCTGCTGCGAATCAGAGTTTTGCATTCTTCTGCGTGTCGCTTTACATTCTGACATTCGGTCTTGCTTTTCTTGAAACTACAGCAAATCCATTGATTTTGTCGCTTGGCTCAAGAGAGACTGCAACAAGGCGTTTGAACTTGGCTCAGGCGTTCAACCCAATCGGTTCGCTGCTTGGAATGTCGGTTGCTTCACTCGTTGTGTTGCCGGGGCTTTGGTCCGACAAACGCGATGCGGCAGGTGATTTGATTTACAGTAATCTGCCTGCGGCAGAGCAGGCTGCAATACGCGAACACGATCTTGCGATAATTCGTGACCCTTATGTGGCCTTGGGCGTTGTTGTCCTTATCATTTTTATAGTCTTTCTGTGCGTGGTAATACCCAATCTTCAGGGGCAGAAGACTGTTCGTGTGAATAATATTGCAACATTGAAGAATCTGTGGCGAAATAAACCTTATCGTCTTGGTGTTGTGGCACAAATGTTCTATGTGGCAGCACAGATAATGGTGTGGACATTCATAATTCAGTATGCCGATAATCTTGGCATAAACAAGGCCAGTGCGCAGAACTATAATATTTGTGCTATGCTGCTTTTCCTCTGCGGCCGTTTTGTCACGACATTTTTTATGCGTTTCTTTAAGTCGGGAACGCTGTTGGCGGTTTTTGGCTTCGGTGCGATTATTGCTACTTTAGGCGCGATATGCATTGAGGGTATGGTTGGCTTGTATTGCCTTGTTGCCATAAGCTTTTTCATGTCGTTGATGTTCCCTACAATATATGGTATTGCGCTTGAGAATGTGAGCCGCGAGGATACATCGCTTGGCGCTGCGTTCCTTGTGATGGCTATTGTGGGCGGTGCGTTAATGCCCCCGTTGCAGGGTATGGTAATTGACCAAGGTACTGTCTTTGGCATGCCTGCCGTTAATTTCTCATATTCATTGCCATTGGTGTGTTTTGTCATTGTAACCGTTTATGCTCTTGGTTGCAGAAAAATTCAGAAGTAGAGTTTATGGCGAGAATTCTAGCAATAGATTATGGTAAGAAACGCACTGGTCTGGCTGTGACAGATGAGTTACAACTTATTGCCGGTGGCCTGACAACTGTGCCAACTGCTGAACTTGTTGATTATTTACTGGGTTATGTGAAGAAGGAACCGGTGGAGCGTATTGTCGTTGGATTGCCAAAACAGATGAACAATGCTCCCTCTGAGAATATGTGCCGCATTGAACCGTTTGTCAACCGCATGCGCAAGTTGCTGCCGGATATTCCAATAAAGTATCACGATGAGCGTTTTACATCGGTACTGGCGCACCAAGCAATACTTGCATCGGGTATAGGCAAAATGGCGAGACGCAACAAGGAACTTGTGGATGAGGTTAGTGCGACGATTATATTGCAGTCATACATGGAGAGCCGAAGGTTGGCAGCTGAAAGATGACAACTTGAGGTTTAGATAATGTTGCGTGGGTTGAGGTGAGTTGATGTTGTTATAGCCACAGGATGTGCGGAGGAATGTGATATGCATTCTGCCCTTCATGCCCTACGGAGCCTTATATAATTGAATTAAAACTAAAAAATATGATATTACCTATTTACCTTTATGGCCAACCTGTATTGAAAAAGGTTGCCGAGGATATTGATGCCAATTATCCCAATTTGAAAGAACTTATAGAGAATATGTTCGAAACGATGCATCATGCTTCGGGTATTGGACTTGCTGCACCACAGATTGGCCTTGCAATCCGTCTGGTTGTTATTGATCTTGATGTACTTGCCGAGGACGAACCTGAGTTTAAGGATTTTCGCAGGGTGTACATCAATGCTCATATTATTGAGACCTCTGACGAGACCGATACCATGGAAGAGGGTTGCTTGAGTCTGCCTGGTATTCATGAGAAGGTAACCCGTCCGGCTCGTATTCATGTGAAATATCTTGACGAGAATTTTGTTGAGCATGATGAGTGGGTTGAAGGTTATCTCGCACGCGTCATGCAACATGAATTCGATCACCTCGAAGGCAAGGTCTTTTCAGACCGCATTTCAATGTTGCGTCGTCAAATGAACAAAAATAAGTTGAATAATCTTGTTAAAGGCAAGGTGGCTTGTGATTATAAGATCAAGCGTGTGTTGAGATGAGGCTGAGAAGGGCAATTGCAGCTGTTATTGCGCTGCTTGCCCCGTTGTTCGGCGTTGCACAGCTGAATACTGCGAGGGTAATGGATATAGGGCGTAATGCGCTCTATTTTGAGGACTATGTACTCTCGATACAATACTTTAATAAGGTAATTGATGCCAAACCTTTTCTGCATGAACCCTATTTTTACAGGGGATTGGCTAAATATTATCTTGATGATTTCGTCGGTGCAGAACTGGACCTGACATCTGCGATAAACAGAAATCCTTATGTGGCCCGTAGCTATCAATTGCGAGGCCTTTGCCGTGCCAGTCTTGATAGTCTTGTCCTGGCAGAACAGGATATCCGTACCGGTATAAAATACGATCCTCAAAACATAAACATGTGGCAGAACCTGGCGGCTGTGGCAATGCAAGCCGGTGAGTGGGAGAAAGCTGCCGGAATTGTGGACTCTTTGTTGCTCTTTGCGCCGCGTAACAGTACGGCATATGTAATGCGCACGCAAGTGGCTATGAACATGCAGGACACAGCCACTGCGCTGGAAATGGCAGGCAAGGCTGTTAGGTGTGATAAGTTTTCGGCCGATGTCTATGATGTCCGTTCTATGGTCTATTATGCTATGGGGGAATACGAGAATGCAGAGGCTGATTTGGACAAGTCAATAGATCTTCTTCCCGGTCGTAGCGGTAGTTATGCCAATCGTGGATTGGTGAGATACTTTCGCGAGGATCTTCGTGGTGCTCTTGCCGATTTCGATATGGCAGTCTATATCGATTCAACGGTGCTCTCGACCCGTTACAACCGTGGTTTGCTGTTGATGGAATTTGGAGAGGATAATAAGGCTATAGAGGATTTTGATATGGTGTTGCGTGCAGATCCCGACAATACTCTGGCGCGCTACAATCGCGCGTTGCTTCGCTCCAAGGTGGGTGATTATGAGGGGGCGATAACTGATTTTTCGGTGGTCATAGAAGCGTATCCGAATTTTGAGCATGCATATAGCTGCCGTGCCGATGCGCGTCGTAAATCTGGCGATATTTCTGGCGCCCGTGCCGATGAGGAGTGGCTATTGAACCGTAGGCAGGATATATATATGAACGGTCTTGCATCTGTGCAGAAAGAGTATTCGGCCGATGAGGACGAAGTGCGTAAACGCTCCGACGAGAATGTCCGTAACTATAATAGAATGATTGTTCCGACAGGTGTCAATGTCAAACAATACACAGCTGAGGCGCGAGGTAAAGTGCAGAATAGGAATGTATATGTGGAACTTGAACCTCTTTTTGTCCTTACATATTACAAAAACGATGCGGGATTTGGTGCAGTTCAGGATTACAATGCTTTGGTGGGTGAGTATAATGCCAAGCGCGGAGAAACTCGTCCGCTGTTGCTGACTAATAAGGAACGTGCGCTTTCGGGCAGTGAAGTTGAACTGCATTTTGA
>JAFNWA010000150.1 GCA_017383665.1 Bacteroidaceae bacterium
AAGCTGTAATGGCGTCTGCAGATCTTTCAACCTGTACAGACAATGTTGATGCCAATCCGGTTTATGCCAAACTTTTTGTATCTCCGGTTCTTTACAAGAGTGTGGTAGAGGAAGCTTTTGCCGGTGGTGAAACCAAAGAGAGCGGCAGTGATGCATTGGCTAAGGATGATGAGCGCGATGCTGTTATAGATGATATGCTTATGGGCGTTTATCGTGATGCTCCTGAATTGGTTGAGATGACCGAGGATGAACTGAGAAGCGAAAAAAATCTTTTTGCGCACGAGTTCGCAGTAAAGGCTCCTGTGCTTAAATTTGCCAAACTTGAAATTCCTGATGATCTGGTGGGCGGAATGAAGACAACAGTTGTAAAACCCAACTATTGGAGATTCTCAGGAAGTACCGCTTTGACATTTACACAGAACTTTATCTCTGAGAACTGGTACCAGGGCGGTGAGAGCAACTATGCCATGCTTGCAACAATCGACCTTGATATGAATTATGATGACAATGACCGCATTTCATGGACAAACCACTTTGACCTTGATCTTGGCTTTGCCACTTCACAGGCCGATACAATCCACACTTTCAGAACCAATACCGACAAACTGCGTCTTGAGTCAACATTCGGTTACAAGATTGTAAAGAGTCTCGACCTCGCTGCCAAACTTAAAGTTGAGTCACAGATGTTGCCCAGCTATCCTGTGAATACAGAGGATTTCATTTCTAACTGCCTTGCTCCGCTCGATGCGAATGCTTCAATCGGTTTCAACTTCAAGCCCGATCTCGGCAACTTCAAGCTCGAGGTCTTCCTTGCTCCACTCTCGGCCTACAACTTCCGTTATGTACACTATAAGCGTCTTGCCGCTTCACTTGGTGTGACCGAGGAGAACGGTTTCGATGCAGGTCGCGGACGCGCAAGACATGACTTCGGTACCCAGCTTGTGGTTACTATTCCTACATACCAGCTGACATCTTTCCTCGATGTTTACTCACGCCTTGAGTATTATACCGATTATCACAGAGCATTCTTCCAGTGGGAGACAAAGTTCAATGTGGCACTCAGCAAGTACTTCACAGCATCATTGATGCTCAACACACGCTTCGACGACAGCGTTACAATGCACGACCAGTGGAAGTTCTGGCAGTTGAAGGAACTCTTCACACTTGGTGTATCATATAAATGGTAAAGGAATAGCATTTAAGCAGTAATGATTTCGTTGGCAGCATTCCCCCTTACAGAGCCCACCTGGATATATCTGGGTGTGCTCTGTATTGTGCTTTTTGCACCGCTCATTTTCAATAAATTGCGCATGCCTCATATCATTGGAATGATTCTTGCCGGCTTGCTTATTGGCCCAAACGGTTTGAATGTCATTGAGAGAGACAGCAGTTTTGAACTCTTTGGCGAGGTAGGGCTTTTCTATATAATGTTTCTTGCCAGTCTCGAAATCAACATGCAGGAGATGAAGCAGGCCAAGGGTGGCGCGTTGCTTATGGGACTTGCTGTCTTTGCAATACCTATTGCGCTTGGCTTGTTGGCGAACATCTTCATACTCAAGTATGACAATTTCATGACATCGTTGTTGTTGGCGAGCATGTATGCGTCATATACCCTCATTTCCTATCCCATTGTTGCGCGCTACGGTCTCTCCCGTCTCAGGTGTGTCAATTTTGTTGTAGGTGGTACGATTATTACCGACACTCTCACCCTTTTTGTGTTGGCGATAATTGTCGGAGTCTCCAAGGGCGAGGCAAATGTGTGGTTTGTGTTGCTCATGTTTGTGAAATTGCTTGCAGTGGGTGCAGTGATAATTCTGTTTTTCCCCCGTATTGCACGCTATTTCTTTCGCAATTACAACGACAGTGTCATCCAGTATGTCTTTGTCATGATGCTTCTGTTCCTTGGTGCTGGCTTGATGAAACTTGCCGGTATGGAGGGAATCCTGGGCGCATTTATCACAGGTTTGGTACTTAACAGGCTCATTCCTCACTCATCGCCACTGATGCGACGCATTGACTTTGTTGGAAACGCAATCTTCATCCCTTTCTTCCTTATAGGTGTTGGTATGATGATTGACATCAGCGTCCTTTTCAAGGGCGGTAACTCACTGGTTGTTGCTGCTGTGATGATTGTTGCTGCGCTGACGGGTAAATGGCTTGCATCGTTCCTTGTCTCCAAGACATACCGCATGTCTTCGGGTGAGCGTAACCTGATGTTCGGTTTGAGCACTTCACAGGCAGCCGCTACATTGGCTGCGGCAATTGTCGGTAATAAGTACGGCCTGCTCAACGAGGATGTGCTCAACGGTACAATCCTTCTTATTCTTGTAACCTGCATCGTAAGCTCCATTGTGGCAGACAGGGCATCACGCAAGTTAATAATCTCGGGCAAAGTCCTTAACTCTCCTGCAAAATTATCGTCCAAAAAGACTCTTCTTGCGCTTGCCAACCCCAATATGGTTGACCGTCTTATGGATTTGGCTCTGCTTGTGCGCAAGGAGAACAGCCAGATTCCTCTTTCGGCCATCACTGTTGTGCTCGATGAGGACAAGCAACGCCAGGAACAGGCATCGAAGGTGCTTGACCAGGCTGCCAACATCGCAGCATCGGTAAATGTTCCTCTGCTCACAAAGATGCGTCTTACAACTAACCTTGCCCATGGTATTATACATGAGATAAAGGAGAACGATTATCGCGAACTCATTCTCGGTTTCCACAAGAAAGAGACCGCCAACGATACATTCTTGGGTAATGTCTTGCCCGAGGTGCTCAATTCCATAGATTGCCAGGTTGTCATTGCCCGAATGGATATCCCACTGAACACCGTTCGTGCAATCC
>JAFNWA010000151.1 GCA_017383665.1 Bacteroidaceae bacterium
AGTTGGAGGTTGTCTGTTTTGCAATCAGTTGAGTATCAATTGGCTAGGGACTCTCCTCGGTGAGTGGTACCGTTTTTGAGAGATTTTATTTTTTGTTTTTTAAATTTTACATTATGAGAAAAAATTTATTTCTAACTCTTGCTTTGGCATTTGCTTCATTTGCAGGTGTCAATGCTCAGGGATGGTCTCTTTCTCTAGGTGCCGGTGATGGCCTTCCAGGTGAAAATGTGAAGAAGGGTGCAGAGACTGTTCAGGTTTACAAGTCGGATGTCATCACTCCAAGTGAGCCACTGACAACTCTCCGTTTCACTGTTGCACTCAACTACAACGGTGAGAAACCAAATGGCAACAACTATGTAACCGCTCTCAGCGAGTTGGTTGTTTATGCTGCCGATGGTGAGACAGTTATCCCTTATACAGCTACTTCAAACGCCGACATGAACACATCGGGCGGTGGTACCGACGGTGCCGGTATTGAAGCTTTGAACGACGGTAAGTGGAACAACTACTGGCACTCATGCTGGAGCGCTACAGGTGCCCAGGCTGACTACCACCACCTCGAGCTCACATTCGAGGCTCCCGTTAGCGAGTTCATCCTTGAGTGGGGTGCGCGTCCGGGTAATCCAAAGAACGCTCCTTTGCTCGTTGGTCTTACCAAGGGTGGCGTTGACTATGTTCCTTACAGCGACTGGGCATTCACAGTTGGCAACGAGATTACATCAATGGAGGCTCTTAAGGATGTAAAGTATTTTGTAATGAAGAGCAATGTGCCTGTTGAGTATGATGTTTATATAAACAACCACAACAGCACAGAGGGTAAATTCGGTGATAAGACAAACAAGGAGCCCGTGGTAGGCCCCGGTCCATTGTATGTGGCTCCCGGTGTTCAGGACTCAATTGTAGCTCCTTCTTATGCAATCCAGCTTATCAAGGCCGAGGGCGGTTACTTCCTCTACTATGTAGCAGAGGGCAAGTTCCTCAGCAAGAACCCAACCGACAACGCTTATAACGGCGCAAACGGTGGCCAGGGCAAGACAGCCAAGATGAGCGATGCTGCTATCGTTAACATCGAGGAGGTTAATGGCCGTTTCGAGATGAGCTATATGATGGAGTATGAGGGCGAGGAGGTTGAAATCCACCTTGGTGCAACACCTTCAACCGGTGGTTTCAAGAATGTTGACAAGGAGCGTTACGAGTTCTACAAGGAGGGTTATCCCTACTGTTTGAACTATGCATATATCCTTGCATTCGACTGGACACTCCAGGAGATTACAATGAACTATCCTGCAAAGTATGCTTCAGTTCCTGTACGCAACGCAATCAAGGAGGCAAAGAGCATTTACACATACATGGATAGCGTAGCTGTCGAGGATTATGAGGAGGCTTATGAAAATTTCATGGATGTTCTTGCCGAGGCTGAGGAAAATCTCGAGGCTGGTGCATACACTGATATCGAGACTGTTTTTGCCGATGTAGAGGCTTTGAATGAGGCAATGGGTCGCTATGTATATTCAAAGATTGAGTGGTTCAACGAAGTTCGTATAGATGAGCTCGAAGAGTATGATGATATGTGTACCGGAACACCACAGCCGGGATACTATCTCTCAAGCGCATACAAAGAGTACATCGAGAAAAATCTGATTGGGGTTGCAGAGGATTTGCTTGATGCCGCAGAGGATTCTCCATATGATTACCTCTCACAGATGAAGACATTTATCAACAGTATAGAAAGCAATCTCAACAGCTTCTTGGCTACATATGTAACAGAAACAACTCTACCTGCAATTTATACAGCTGAGGACCCACACCGTGTACCTCTTGGTGCAAAGGTTAATGATGGTCATGGCGATGGCCGTTATGATTGGGAGCAGCCGATTTCTCTTGCCGAAGGAGAGACTGTTGACGGTATTCGTTTGACATTCCTCGAGACAAATGTCGGTGGTGCTGCATCAGACGGTAAGTTCCATGGCTTCCCAATGGTGGCACTCTCTGGTCTCGAAATTCTTGATAACACCGGCAGAAAGTTGGCTCTTACTGCAGAGCTCGTAACCTCTAACTCTGAGGAGACCGCTGAGCGTGAGAATGGCAACGGTACTATCGACAAATTGTTCGATAACGATCAAATGACATACTATCACTCTGCATGGGGCGATGGTGCGCGTTATGACCAGCCTTACACTTACATCTACCTTGATGTCAAGTTCCCCGAGGGTGTAAAACTCAATACATTTACAGTCAGGACAATTGGTCGTACAAACCAGGCTAAAGCCTCTTTGGCTCCCGGTACAGTATGTATCACAAAGTATGGTGAGGTTTATGACCCTGCTATCTTCCGCCCGAACCCATACAATGTAGCAGGCGGCAAACAGGTAACTGAGCTCAGCGAAATTGAGGAGGGCGTTTACATTCTCAGCGGTAACCTCCGCGTTAAGACAAAGCATGCCGCTCCACGCTTCTATTCTGGCGCTCAGCCTTATCACACTGATATCAAAGCAGCGTTGAATGACCCATGCGTTTATTACTTCAAGAAAACTGCAAACGGTTGGAACATCATCAGCTTGTCAAAGGCACAGTTCTGGGCTTTGAACAAAGATGAATATAAGAATTTTGACGAGGAGCTGGGCGATTCAGTTACAACATATGGTTGGAGCACCGGTTTGACAGTATATCCTACAGAGGCTGCCGAAATCAAGATTGCAAAGTCTGGTAACCTTGAGAACACATTCGTATTCTACAGCGAGATTGGCGACAACATGGTTGACGCTTCTTGGTATTGGAAAAATCCAAAGGACGAGGTAGATACAATTAATATTGAGACTGCTCAGGTTAATGCCAACAAGTTTGTCTTCATGGACTGGGATGGTAACCTCGCAGGTCGTCCTTGCGTAAGCGAGATTCCGGGTGAGTTTACATATGGTCTTGATGTTATCAATGCTCGTCCCGAGGCCGAGGAGTTCAAGAACGGTGACGGTTACAGCGCAGGTGACTACCTCCACTTCAACAAGGCAAACGGTGAGGGCGAGTGGAATATCTACAAGGTGACAATGGACGACATGTATCTGTTGTGGGCTAACGGTATTCCTGCAACTCTTGCAGCATTGAACCTTATGCCAGGTAAGGATCCGGGTTGTCTCGAGGGTGAGATTGCTGCACTTGAGGCCGCAGTAGAGAAAATTGAGGATGCTGTTGAGTTCGAGGATGCAGAACTTGCAGAGATGGGTGTTAAGGAATTCGTTGAGAATGTTGAAATGGCAAAGACTGCCGACAGAGTTCCTGTAAAGAACAACTATTGGTATGCAATTGAGAGCGCATTCCCTAAATACTACGAGTTGCAGAACAAGACAAAGGCTATTTATGCCGGTGAGGGTGGCCTTCGTTGGAAGGATGCTCCTGCTGCATATAACAGAGAGACAGCTCAGTTTGTGTTCCAGTTCCAGCAGTATGATGGTGTAAATGACCCTGACGGCTTTGGAATCCCTGCAGATGATGCTGAATATGTTTACAGAATCTATAGCGACTACGAGGGTGCTTATTTGTGCAACGAGTCAGAAAAATCTGTACAGATTACATTCGAGAAAGAAAAGGATCTTGCAGGTGTTTATGTAGTTAGACCTTTGGAGACAAATATCTACACAATTAAGCCTGTTGGTGTTCAACCTCTTCACACTGCCGGTCATGGTGAAGGTAGTGGAGGTGAAGGCACAGTAGTTCTTTGGGAAGGTGGTGTAGGCACAGCATCTTCTTGGATACTCCGCTTCGTTGATGACGCTAAGGGTACATCAGTAGAGGATCTCGTAGTTGAGGGCGCTGAGGTTGTTTCAGTAGCATACTTCACACCTGCCGGTGCTGCAATTCCTGCTCCTGTAAGCGGTATCAACATCGTTGTTACAGTGTACAGCAATGGCGTAATTGAAACTAAGAAGGTACTTGTTAAGTAATTGACAAACCACAATAAAGATAATGGCGGCCAA
>JAFNWA010000152.1 GCA_017383665.1 Bacteroidaceae bacterium
AACATCAAAGGGTGTTGTTCTCCCTGCCCGTTCATTGTCTGTAAACCTTGAATTTGCACTCCGTGAGATTCCTTTGAAACCCGGTGGTCACATCTTCGCGGTTCTTCCAATGGCGCACATGTTCGGTCAGACATTTGATGTTCTCTTCCCATTGTCTGGTGGTACACATGTCTTTGTTATGCCAGGCAAGCCAACACCAGCACGCTTATTGGGTGGTTTGGGTGTTGTTAAACCGTTCATGTTCCTTACAGTGCCTATGGTTATTGAGAAGATCTTCAAGTCAAAGGTGTTCCCTGCAACACGCAAGTTCCCTGCAAAGTTACTTTTGAAGGTTCCCGGACTTGACAGAATCGTACTCAACAAGATAAAGAAGTCGCTTCTTACAGCCTTTGGTAATGGCTTTACAACAGGTCTTATCCTTGGTGGTGCACCACTTAACCGCGAGGTTGAGGATTTGCTCAAGCGCATGAAATTCCCATATGTTGTGGGTTATGGTATGACCGAGTGCGGTCCGCTTATCTCTTACCGTGACAAGAGCGAGTTCGTGAAGTACTCTTGCGGTACAAAGGCTCACCCGATTGAATTGCGCATTGACTCGTCTAATCCACGCCGCATACTTGGTGAAATTCAGGTTAAAGGTGATGCTGTAATGCTCGGTTACTACAAGAATGAGGCAGCCACTGAGGCGACATTTACAAAGGACGGTTGGTTGAAGACCGGTGATATGGGTATTCTTGATGCAAAGGACAACCTCTTTATTAAGGGTCGTTGCAAGAATATGATTCTCACAGGTAGTGGCCAGAATATCTATCCCGAGGAGATTGAGGACAAAATTAACAACCTTCCTTATGTTGTTGAGTCATTGGTCGTTGGCCGCAAGAATGCCATTGTTGCACTTGTTGTTGCAGACTACGAGGCCGGCAAGAAGGATGGTCTTGATGAGAAGGCTCTTGAAAAACTCGTTGATGAGAGCGTACTCGCTTTGAACCCGGAGTTGGCTGCATATAGCAAAATCGGTTATACCGAGATTCGTCGTGAGCAGTTCGAGAAGACTCCAAAGCAGAGTATCAAACGATACATGTACTCATAATAAATAAAATAATTAAACGAAAAAAGTTCCCGACTTAGCAAAGTCGGGAACTTTTTTATTAAATTATGACGACAATTGGGTGATTTTGCACAAAACTGCATTAAATGTGCAATTTTTATTTTTGAAATATTTGTATTTTAAAAAAATATTATAGAAATTTGCAACATCAAATCAATCACACAATCAATATACTATGAGACATTTTGTTAGTTACTTCAACGATTCTGTAAAAAAGCATTGGGATTTGCCTGCACTCACAAACTTTGGCAAAGAAACCTTTACTTATGGTCAGATGGCTGGGCAGATTGCAAAATACCACATTCTTTTTGCTGAAGCCGGTATAAACAAAGGTGACAAAATCGCTATCTACGCACGCAACTCTGCTGAGTGGGTGATTGCCTATTTTGCAACTTTGACCTATGATGCAGTTACAGTTCCTTTTCTCCCCGATTTCATCCCTGCAGCAGTTGCAGAGTTAGGTTCATTCTCTGAGTGTAAGCTCATTATTGCCGATGAAATTGCATACAATGGCTTGAAGGAGGATGAGAAATATATTGAACAGTTGGAGTCAACCAAAGGTTTTGCCGGTATTCTTAACATAAAGGATTTGAGCGTATATCATGTGACAGACAAGGTCTTGGCTGCAACATGTGAGACACTTGACGAACACTTTACCAAGACATATCCAAACGGTTTCACCGCAGCTGATGTAAATTACTACCCCGTGGAGCGCGATATGGAGGCAGTTGTTGAAATCAGCTTTACATCAGGTACTACCAGTGCTACATCTAAGGGTGTTGTACTTCCGGCCCGTTCATTGTCGGCAAATCTTGAATTCGCCTTCCGTGTGATTCCAAAATCTGTAGGTGGACATGTATTTGCAATTCTGCCAATGGCACACATGTTTGGCCAGGCATTTGATGTTCTGTTTACAATGTCAAGCGGTTGCCATCTATTCGTTATGTCCGGCAAGCCGACACCGGCGCGTCTGTTGGGCGGTTTGGGAACTGTTAAGCCATTCATGTTCCTCACTGTGCCTTTGATCATTGAGAAAATCTTCAAGTCCAAGGTGTTCCCTGCAACACGCAAGTTCCCTGCAAAGTTCCTTTTGAAGGTTCCCGGACTTGACAGAATCGTACTCAACAAGATAAAGAAATCGCTGCTTAATGCATTTGGTAACGGTTTTACTACCGGTGTAATCATTGGTGGTGCTGCTCTTAACCGCGAAGTTGAGGATTTGCTCAAACGCATGAAGTTCCCTTACACAGTAGGTTATGGAATGACCGAGTGCGGCCCAATAATCTCATATCGCGACAAGGCCGAGTATGCAAAATACTCTTGCGGTACCAATGTTGGTTCAGTTGATATACGCATTGATTCTTCAAATCCATATCGTGTACTTGGTGAAATCCAGGTTAAGGGCGATGCTACAATGCTTGGCTACTACAATAACGAGGAGGCAACAGCTGCGGCATTCACAAGTGATGGTTGGTTGAGAACAGGTGATATGGGTATTTTCGACCGCAAAGGTAACCTTTATATCAAGGGGCGTTGCAAGAATATGATTCTCACAGCAAGCGGCCAGAATATCTACCCCGAGGAGATTGAGGATAAGATAAACAACCTTCCATATGTTGTTGAGTCATTGGTTGTTGGCCGCAAGAAT
>JAFNWA010000153.1 GCA_017383665.1 Bacteroidaceae bacterium
ACAACATAGGTTATAAAGAGCCACCACAGCATTGCACCGGCAAATATTGACAGGTAGCCAAAGCACTGATATGGCAATGACATTTCAGGAATAACAAAGTTGAAAGGAGAAAACAGAGCAATAAACAGCAATATAATCATAGGATTAGACAAGGTTATAAAAAATCCTGTCATTCCATTACGGAGTAAGCTGCTCTTGTTTCTACTCACATTTCGAGTGTTCTGAACCGGGTTAGAACGGAAAGTGTGGACACCGAATATAAACATGATTATAGCACCCACAAGCTGCATCCAATAGACAGTTGAAGGATTACTGATTACATCATAAAGCAGGTTTAGGCTATAGCCTGTCAACAAGGCATAGAGAATATCACTAAACGCTGCACCAAGACCTGTAACAAGACCATATGCCCTACCCTTATTCAGGGTGCGCTGAATACATAGGACACCGACAGGTCCCATAGGAGCTGATGCCACAACACCTATGATAATGCCCTTGACAATTATCTCCAATACATCCATAGTGCAAAGTTGCCATTTTTTTATGAAAAAACATAGTCTATTGCCCTATTTTTTCACAATTGAGGCAAAAAAATACATTTTATTAAAACAAAACCGCACTGTTATATAGGATAGAACCAAAAACAGCGCGGTTTTATTATCTCAAATAAAAAATCCGAATCAATATTTCTGTATTGCCCCATCTCTGGATGAACCGATCATTCTGCTTGAGCGAGACTTAAGTTTCAACGAGATGAGCAAATCTGAGACACCTGATATCACAGCGCAAAGGCCGAACAGAATGGAACTTGTTGAAACAGATGTAATCTTCACAGAGAAGAGTATCACAGCCATCACAATCAATACCAATGGTGCAATGTACATGGGCATGGGAATTACAGAATAGCGCTGTGCCGAAACAATCATTATCACCTGATATACGGCAAACACCAGCAACATGATTGCGAGCAGTTTCATGAAGACATCCTCGAAATGAGCCGGAGCGACCATCAACCATACACCAAAGGCCATACTACCGACATCAATGATAGAAATGAGCACCTTGGGGACAATCCCACTCTCGGAACGCGATACATAAAGATTTATTATTGAAACCAATGCAGGCAAAAAGAATGCCGCACCTATCAGACGGATAAGCAGTGCCATTGCACCATCACTCATAAATATCAGTACAAGACCGAGTAGCATTATCGCCACGCTACGAATTACATTGTTAGACATATCTAAGAAACTGTTTAAAATTTAAAAAAACATCATCACATCACCCACCTTCAGGCGATGTCGAGCACGCAAATGTAAGAAAAAAAAACAATAAATTATATATTTTTGTCATTTTTCAGGAACAGGATTCATATTCTGCGACACAGAACGAGCAACAAACCGTCCACAAAACGATAGTCTGCTATAAAGGAGCCGGCACATTCAAGCCCGGCAAGTTTCAAAGAGAAAGAGCCACTTTCGTTTATTCCCGAACAATCAACAGAGATGTTATCCTTGAAATTCCCGCCTAAGTTTCCGGTAATTTTAAACAGCGCTTCCTTTGCGCACCAATGACACAGCGCAAGACGATTTGCTTCATCGGGGAGCATATTACAAAGCACCTCAGCCTGCATAAAGCGTTCGGCGACCGACAAGACACTGCGCGTGGAGCGTTCCACATCCAAACCCAAGACAAAGTCACGCGAACAGGCTATAGCGGCATAGCCCTCGGTATGCGAGATACTTATGGATATATCAGCACCGGCAAGCTCCGGCCTGCCGGTAGCATCATACACCACACGAGCCGCAGGACCGTAGAGTTGCGCTACCATCGCACGCACTGCGAGCCACTCCAAGCGGCGCTTTTCAGATGAGAATTTTTCAAAGCAAGCAGCTGCAATTTCTTTTGGAACCAGAAGAGATAGTTCATCGACCGTTTCGGTGATTTCCCATACCGAAACCTCTGCACCACCTATCTCATATTGCCTCAACAACGGCATAATCACTCCTCCGTTTCTGCTTCATCAGCACCTGCAACAGACGGTAGCATAGCCTTTATCCTAACGATGCGATGCTTATCTTTCTGGACAACCTCGAACGAGACATCATTACATACAATCACCTCATGAAGCAGTGGGAACTCACCTTTCACCTCGAGCAGCAGACCTGCAAGCGTATCGGCCTCACCGGCAAACTGTTCAAAATCCTCGCCGTCGAGCGAAGCAATCTTGTAAAAATCCGATAGCGATGTACGGCCATCAAAAAGATAGGTATGTTCATCGAGTTTCTCATAAGATGTATCGGGTTCGTCAAACTCATCATTGATCTCACCCACAATCTCTTCAATGATATCCTCAAGAGTAATGAGACCGGAGACTCCACCGAATTCGTCGACAACAATGGCCATGTGCACCTTCACTGTCTGGAAGTCGCATAACAAATCATCGATTTTCTTGGTTTCGGGGACAAAGAAAGGCTGGCGCACAAGCGATTGCCAACGGAATGTCTCGCCACGGTTCAAGTGTGGAATCAAGTCCTTAATATAAAGGATACCACGAATATCATCCTGAGTTTTTCCATATACAGGGATACGCGAATAGGCATTCTCGGCTGCACATTTGAGTACCTCGGTATATGGGGCGCGGAAGTCAAGCATAACCATGTCAAGACGCGAAGTCATGATGTTCTTCACAGTCTCGTCACCAAAGCGTATGATGCCCTCGAGCATATTCTTCTGTTCTCCAATCTCCTTTTTATCGGTAAGTTCAAGAGCTTGTTCAAGTTCATCGACAGATATCAGACGGTTCTTCTTGGAAACAATGCGCTGTGCAAACGCAGTAGAACGCACCAGCAACCTTGAAAAAGGAGAAAGAAAACGCGAAAGAAGAGAAAAAGGCCCAGATGCAAACCTTGAGAATTTCACAACATTACTCTTTGAATATATTTTGGGCATAACCTCACCAAAGAGCAAAAGGAGGAATGTAAGCAGCACCGTAAGCAACAGGAATTCCAGCCACTCGGCACCGGGGGCAAAAACAAGCACCTCCATAAAGAAAAAGTTGAGCAACATTACAACGCCCACATTGACAAAGTCATTGACAATAAGGATTGTTGCCAATAACTTCTCTGGGTCCTTCAGTAGCTCAATAACCCGCTTATCCTTCGCTGATTTGCTCTCGGCCATTTCGCCAAGATTTTCCCTTGTCAACGAAAAAAAAGCAATCTCGGAACCCGACGCAAAAGCCGAGCACATCAATAACAATGCAGCAACACATGCTGCGACAACAGCACCGGCCGAAGGTGCAGAGAAAGCCACACCGGCCGACAATATATTAACCTGACCAAACAGAGTCGTGAATATTTCCAAAATAGCAGAATTTAATTAGAAAGCACCTCCTTGACCGGGAACATCAGCTGTAGCCGCACCGGCAGTCCTTGACGAAAGCATCTCCATTGTCTCTGCAAGGATTTCTGTTCTGTAACGGCGTATTCCGTTCTGGTCCTCGTAGGTATTTGTTCTGATTTTTCCCTCAACATATATGCGGTCTCCCTTGTGCACATAACGCTCTACGAGATCGGCCAAGCCACCCCAAAAGACAATATTGTGCCACTCGGTACGCTCCGGCACCTGTGTGCCGTTCTGCAATGTATATGAACGCTCGGTAGTAGCAAGAACAAGATTTGCAACCACTACATTGCGGTCGAGATGACGCACATCGGGTTCTTTACCCACATTACCTACTAAAATTACTTTATTTACAGACATAGTTACATCAGATATTATTTTATTCTGCAAAATTATAAAAAAAATACACCCGTTTCAAGCGTTGCACTTTTAATTTGACTACAAACT
>JAFNWA010000010.1 GCA_017383665.1 Bacteroidaceae bacterium
ACCAAGACAGTCGAGTACGCTGACCTGAATTCTGAACTGCATACCCTTCATCGCTGCAGGTGCCTTCATCTCGATCTTGTCAGCATTGATGCCGGCAGCCTCCTGCTCATCCATTACGAATGGACGGATACAGCCGTGAGGACAAACGAATGCACAACGGTTACACTGGATACATTTTGCAGCATCCCATTTTGGAACGAACGCACTCACACCGCGCTTCTCATAAGCCGATGTACCTACAGGCCATGTACCATCCTCGAGTCCCTTGAATGCAGAAACCGGGAGCTTTGCGCCCTCCTGTGCGTTGATTGTGCGCACAATCTTTGTGATGAATTCCGGTTCGTCTCTCTTCTCCTCAACATCGTCTGGCAAGTTTGCCCATGCCGGGTCGATAACGAGTTTCTGGAATTCGCCGCCGCGGTCAACAGCAGCATTGTTCTTGTCAACGACATCCTGGCCCTTCTTGCCATAAGACTTCACGATGAACTTCTTCATCTGCTCAACAGCGAGCTCCACAGGGATGACACCTGTGATGCGGAAGAATGCGCTCTGCAGGATTGTATTTGTGCGGTTGCCAAGGCCAATCTCCTGAGCAATCTTAGTAGCGTTTATATAATATACATTGATATCGTTCTGTGCGAAACATCTCTTCACCTTGTTAGGCAAGTTCTTTGCAAGTTCCTCACCCTCCCAAACTGTATTCAAGAGGAATGTACCGCCCTTCTGCAAGCCGCGTGTAACATCATACATCTTCAAGTATGCCTGAACATGGCAAGCCACAAAGTTAGGAGTGTTCACCAAGTATGTACTGCGGATAGGTTTGTCACCGAAACGCAAGTGTGAACAGGTGAAACCGCCCGATTTCTTTGAATCGTACGAGAAGTAAGCCTGGCAATATTTCTCGGTGTTCTCACCGATAATCTTTACAGAGTTCTTGTTTGCACCAACAGTACCGTCGGCACCAAGACCGTAGAACTTAGCCTCGAACATGCCGTCAACAACAGCAATCTCCTCCTTCTTTGGAAGTGAAAGGAATGTCACATCATCAACGATACCGATTGTAAAGTGATTTTTTGGCTCTGGCAAAGCAAGGTTCTCATAAACACCCATAATGATGGCAGGTGTTGTGTCGTTCGAAGCCAAAGCGAAGCGGCCTCCAACGATTGTCGGGTTAAGTTCTCTCAACTCCGGTGTGCTTGAGAATGCCTCGACAACATCAAGGTACAAAGGCTCACCGTTGCTACCCGGCTCTTTTGTGCGGTCAAGTACAGCAATTCTCTTGACAGTCTTAGGCATGACTGCAGCAAGATATTTTACAGAGAATGGACGGTAGAGGTGAACGCTCACCAATCCCACCTTCTCACCGCGTGCCATCATGTAGTCGATAGCCTCCTTGATAGCCTCGGTCGCAGAACCCATAACCACGATTACGCGGTCAGCGTCTTCAGCACCATAGTATGTGAAAGGAGCGTATTTGCGGCCGGTGATGGCAGAAATCTTATCCATGTACTCGGCAACGATGTCGGGAACGGCATTGTAGAATGGGTTCTCACTCTCCTTGTGAGTAAAGAAAGTCTCAGGGTTTTCGGCTGTACCGCGAACAACAGGGTGTGTTGGGCTCAACGCTCTGTCGCGGAACTCCTGAATGCAGTTCCAGTCAACGAGTGGAGCAATATCTTCCT
>JAFNWA010000154.1 GCA_017383665.1 Bacteroidaceae bacterium
CTTTCTTACGAGGGTCTTGAGCTCGTATCAGCTAAGGAGTCACTTGTTGCTTCAGTTAAGACAACTCGTGCATCTGCAGCAGCTGCAGCAGCCGCAAGAAAGTAATATCTGACTGCAAATGAAATATCTGATTGTAGGACTGGGCAACATCGGCTACGAGTACGAGGGAACCCGCCACAACATAGGATTTACTGTATTGGACGCTTTTGCAAAAGCGTCCAATACTGCTTTTCAGGACAAGCGTTACGGTTTTGTAGCCGAAGCATCGGTGCGTGGCCGCAAGCTCATCCTGCTCAAGCCATCAACCTACATGAACCTCAGCGGCAACGCGGTGCGCTACTGGATGCAACAGGAAAAGATTCCATTGGAAAATGTGCTTGTAATTGTCGATGATCTTGCACTGCCGGTTGGAGCCCTGCGCCTCAAAGGTCAAGGTAGCGACGGCGGACACAACGGGCTTAAACACATCGCAGCAACCATCGGCACTACCAACTACGCACGCCTGCGCTTCGGTATCGGCAACGACTTTGGCAAGGGGCATCAGGTTAACTTCGTACTTGGTGCATTTGACAGCGAAGAGCAGAAAGTCATTGAAGAACAGTTGGGAACCACAAACGAGATAATCAAGAGTTTCTGTTTTGCAGGTCTTGCTCGCACGATGAACCAGTTCAACAAAAAAGGCAACGGCAACAAGCCGCAAGAGAACAATGGCTGACCAGGCACGAATAGACAAATGGCTGTGGGCTGTACGCATATACAAGACACGCAGCATTGCTGCGGAGGCTTGCAAGAAAGGACACATCAGCATTGGCGACCGTACAGCCAAACCGGCGAACAATGTTCGCGTCGGCGACATTGTCAATGTAAAAAAAGCTCCTATCACCTACTCTTTCAAAGTTCTGAAATGCGCCGAGAACCGTGTAGGTGCGAAACTTGTCCCGGAACTGATGGAGAATATCACTCCACAGGAACAGTACGAAATACTAGAAATGAGCAAGATGAGCGGTTTTGTAGGACGCTTGCGCGGAACAGGTCGCCCCACTAAAAAAGAACGTCGCGACCTCGATCAGTTTGTTGATGACTGGAACGACAACGACGCCGAAGAATTTGATTTCGATGAACTATAATAACGAGGGTGACCCTAGTCACCCTCGTTCCGTAATAAAAATTACAAAGCTCGCATACGACAACGACTTTGATGAATAAAATATATGGTTCACTTTAATCTTTCACCCGTTTACACTATCTTCGCAACATATATCAGTGAACAGATAAAAATGAAATTCAAAAGGATAAAAAAAATCACAACCGCATTGTTGCTTTGGGTTACATTGGGCAGTCAGGCACAAGAGTTGACAACCAAATACGAATTCTCAGGTACATACGGGGGTGGGAACCACACCCCTTTCTGGCACATGGCAAACAGGCAGGGACTCAGCAGCCATGAGAGCGATATGTTCTACACACGATTGGGGATTGAGGGACGCAACAGGTTCAGCAGTACAGACATCACCCTGGAATGGGGTGCCGATGCTGTTGCCGGTTACAACCTGACATCTGCAGTAATCCTTCAACAAGCCTATTTTGATTTCAGGTGGAAGAGAATGACTATTTCATTTGGTCAGAAGGAGCGCTGGGGCGAACTGCCCAATCACCGTCTCTCGACTGGTTCTCTCATTGAAAGCGGCAATGCACGCCCCATTCCACAGATTCGCCTGGAGTTGCCCGAGTATTGGAATATCCCCGGCACAAAGGGCTGGTTTGCCATCAAGGGACACATTGCATACGGTTGGCAAACTGACGGCTGTTGGCAGGAAAAATTCTTCAACGAAATATCTCCACGCGCAAAAGAGGTGTTATACCACTCCAAAGCAGGTTTCATGAGATTCGGAAACGATGAAAAGTTTCCATTGACAGCAGAAATAGGCCTGCACATGGTAACACAGTTCGGCGGCACATGCTACAATACCAATAGAAAAACAGGACAACACTACGAAAACCCCACACGCCTAAAGGATTACTTCTACGCCCTGATACCCTTGGGAGGAGATGCATCATATGATGCAAGTGACCGTGCCAATGTGGCAGGCAACATGCTTGGCAGCTGGTTAGGAGCAATCACCTGGAATGACAAGAGTTGGAAGCTACGCTTATATTACGAGCATGCTTTTGAAGATCATTCACAATTATTTTGGGAATATGGACTATGGACAGAACAGCTTGTTGGGCTTGAACTTGAACTGAAAGAGTTCAACTGGATAAAGAGTGCTGTTTTTGAGTATTTTAATCTAAAAGACCAAAGCGGACCAATATACCATGACAAAAACAGCAAATTCCCCGACCAGATAAGCTGTGCCGATGACAATTACAATCATGGCAAATACCCGGGATGGTTCAACTATGGACAAATGATTGGTACCCCACTATGCACATCACCAATCTACAACACAGACCGCATACAGTATTGCTACAACAACCGTGTGGAGGCGTTCCATTTTGGCATAGAAGGCACACCACTCCATTGGCTCGACTACAGGGTCCTCTACAGCAGAAGTAACAATTGGGGCACATATGATACTCCTTTCAAGGATATAAAAGTTAACCGTTCATTCCTTTTCGAACTGACATTCCATCCCCAAGCGATGAAAAACTGGAGCATTGCAGCATCGTTTGCCTTTGATAGAGGCGACCTTTACGGCAATAATTATGGAGGAATGATTTCCGTAAAGGGATACAACATTTTCAAAACTTTGAAAAAGAGACAATGATATGAAAAAACTAATATACACATTGCTATGCACCACCCTTATTGTATCGTGCCAGAAGGCCGATGACAACGGCGATTTGGGAGGTTTCTGGAAACTTTTGCAGATTGAAGAAATTGCCAATGATACTATTATTGACAAGAGTAACGAGGACCGTTTTTGGGCAATACAACTGCGGATGATAACTACCAACAATGGAGGTAAAGGGCGTTTCCAACATACCGGTGATTCACTGTTTGTACAGATGATACAGAAGCCCTATGATGCCAAGGCTGTCGGATTGTACAACCATGAGGACGAGCATTTTGCTGTAACCATACTCAACCGCAACAGCATGGTTCTTGAGTCCAAAGATGTAATACTGACATTCCGAAAATTCTAAAACACCAGAGACTTATGAACCTTGAACTATTCTTGGCACGCAGGCTATATACTACCCGTAAAGGTAAGCGGCACATATCTCGCCCGGCAGTCACCATTGCCCAATGGGGTGTAGCAATAGGAACAATCGTAATGTTTGTCTCCATATGCATAATTGTCGGTTTCAAGAACCAAGTTCGCGACAAAGTTATTGGTTTTGGCGGACACATACAGATTCTTAGCCACGAAAGCAGCAACAATGGCGATGCATCCATAACTGTTGACAACAGGCTGAAGGGGGAACTACTCTCGACCGACGGCATAAAGCACATTCAAGAATATGCACAAATTACAGGAATGATTCTTGCAGATGGCGAGTACGAAGGTATTGCGCTCAAAGGAGTCGGCAGCGATTACGACATGTCATTCTTCGCATCCAATATTGTTGAAGGCCGGATACCACAATTCAGCGACAGCATTGCATCCAATGCGATAATCATATCCAAGCACACAGCAACCAGACTAAGCATCGGCACTGGTGACAAGGTGAATGTTTACTTCATGCAAGGTGGCATCAGAGCCCGCAAAATGACAGTTGCCGCAATATATGAAACCCACCTGACCGAATTTGACAGGGTCATGGCAATTACAGACATATACACCACTCGCAAACTGAACTCATGGAGTAGCGACAAAGCCACTGGCATTGAGATTACCGTCGATGATTTCGAAAAGAAAGAACAGTATCGTCAAGGAATACACCAAGCAGTAGAGAGTTCCGCTAGAAGAAATTGCGAAGGATTGGCCATTCCTACCATCAACGAATTGTACCCCGCCATTTTCAATTGGCTTGATGTACTTGACCAGAC
>JAFNWA010000155.1 GCA_017383665.1 Bacteroidaceae bacterium
ACGGCACTCCCTACTACACCAACTCCTCCATAGCAACTTTTATTAAAAAAAAATAAAAAAACTAAATGGTTTGTTTCGGTAATATGAATTCCGGGATATACGACAGGCTTAATTCTATCTCTTAAAAAGAGATGTACTACAGAATTTCTTGTTTTGCAAACTCTTGTATTGCTGAAATTATAAAAGTTCCTCTCTGCAGCTTGGTTGCCGGTGCAACTTTGCCCAGAGAGGAACTTTTGCCTTACTTAAATTGTGGGGTAAATCCCTGTATTACTGTTTGTGATGTTTATCTTGTAAAGTATTCGAGGTTGCTGAATGTTGGCTTTAGCTTGCCGTCCTCGATGCCGTGTATTATTTCGACAACCTTGTCGTTCATTGGGGTGGGGACGCCAACCTTGCGGCCGAATGTGCTCACAACGCCGTTGATTGCATCAACCTCGGTCTTTTTGTTCTTCTCAAGATCCTGCAACATGCTTGCCTTTAGCTTGGCGTGCTTGCGTATTGCTATGGGGATGATGAAGAATGAGATGGCTTTCTTCAGGCGGCTCTTATAGTCGAGCAGCTTGACGATGTCCTTGCCTTGTACGGGTTCAATCCTAATGTTGCCTGCTGCACATACATCTATGCACTCCTTTATGAGTGCCTGGACAATGCGGCGCGATGCCTTGTTCTTTGCAGCCTCGCCGAATGTGCAGCCCAGCACCGCGCTCATTCCCGAGAATGCGGAGTTGATGAGCAGTTTGCTCCAGCGTGAGCCTATGAAATTGCTATCTACCTCAACGGTTCCCATCATCTCGAGCAGTTTCTTTACATTCTGCAGGTGGTGGCTGGTATTTGCCGTGAGCGAGCCTATGGAGAAGGAGAGTGAATCGGGCGCGCTGGTGAGTTCGCACACACCGGGTTCCTGCATTGTTGCTCCCCATGCCACGGTGCAACCGAGCACTCGTTCTTCGCCTACAATTTCGCTTATTTCAAGTTCGGGTATGCCGTTCTGCAGTGTGACAATCACGCCGTCTGCGGCAAGGAACTCCTTGATGGAGGTTACTACCTCCTTGTTCTGCTGCTGTTTGGTCATAAGGAAGATGATGTCATACTTGCCGTTCATCTCCTGCGGTGTGTATGCGGTTACCTTCTGGGTGAAATTGACGGTTCCGGTTACCTTTGCGCCCTCTTTCTGCAGTGCCTCAATGTGTGCCTTGTTGCGGTTGATGAGTTCTATGTTCCCGCCGTTCTTTGTTATGTATGCGCCAAGGATTGTTCCCAACGACCCTGCGCCATATATTGCTGCTCTCATGTATTTATGTGTTTTGCTTGTTCAAAATTTACTGTGCAAAGGTATGAAAATAATCAAGAATTTCAAAGAGATAGAAAATTGGAAGATTGTAGGGGCGGACCAGTGTGTTCGCCCTGATATTCTACGGCAATTCTGGGCAGACACATCGGTCTGCCCCTACGGAGTTGGCAGGTGTCAGCTTGGCGGTGTGCGTTTTTTTGATTTTTAAAATTTCAAATCCCTTCCTTTGGAATTTTCTTAAAAGAATGAAAATGACTACTCTCGCGTTGTGGCAGCTCCTCTATCCTATGGGAGCACATTGATTTGGTTTTCACCTTTTAACCGCGCTGCGTGCACTTGACTCTGCTAACGCCCGCTGTGCAACTTGTAGGGGCAGACCGGCGTGTCTGCCCAATTCATTGGCGGGGTGTTGTTCGCGTTTATAGGGCAAACACATCGGTTTGCCCCTACCTCTTAGTTTTAATCACACTCTGTGTGCTTGAACCTTGGCTGCACTTGTTGCGATTGAAAATAATTTTTCACTCACTCGCTTGCACAAGCTTTCACCTCTCACCTTTGACCTTTAACCTTGTTAAATACTTGCTTCGCTGATGATGCGGGTGCGTTTCTTGCCACAGTGTGCAACGCTTGTGCGTTGGGGTAGGGGATGGTTGTAGCACACCCACACCAGAATGGCGGTTGCCATTACACGGTCGTCGTGGTTACCCTCTATTGCTCCCATCTCCTTGCCGTTTTCCTTGAACTCATAGAGGTCCA
The DNA here is from genome assembly GCA_017383665.1 of Bacteroidaceae bacterium. Classification (GTDB taxonomy): domain Bacteria; phylum Bacteroidota; class Bacteroidia; order Bacteroidales; family Bacteroidaceae; genus HGM04593. The sequence goes on from JAFNWA010000155.1 coordinate 2,051, forward strand.
GTTCGTATGTTGTTTGTAAACATCTTTCAATGTATAAACCGTCGCGCAGTGCTTTGATGAGAAAGTTTATTACCATTGGCTTTGTTGAGCTGTTGGTGTGGAACCCCCAGCGGCGTGGGCGGCCTTGCTTTATCTCTATTTGCGAGGTGCGGCAGTAGAGGTTGCTGTATTTTGTGGCAATCTCATTGAGTATATACTCGAAGTTGTTGCCTTCGGTTCCCTCGGTCTCAAGGGTGTTGGCCTCTATCACAAGCAGGGCGTTGTTGTAGGCACGGGCAATCTCAACGGCTTTCCATGCGAGCTTGTCGTGCTCAATGTGCCCGTGCCAGCAGGCTGCAATCTCGGGCACGCCGCCCTCAAGCATTGCAATACGGTCGGCTACAAGAACGCAGGAGTAGTCGGCCTTGTCGCTTGTGCCGCCCACATCAACGGCAACTATGTAACGGTCGCGCAAGGCGTCTTCCTTTTCCGGCATGAGCCACACGCTAAGCGTGTTCTCATCACTTTTTTCGCCCGGTGCAAGAGGAACGAATTGTGTTGTAGGCTTGCCGTTCTCATAGCCCTCCTTTATGTCACCGATGAATGTGGGTGGCAGGCAGTCGCGGCGTGCATTGTTGACATAAGGGATGCGGAACACGCGGCGGCCGCTGCTTTGGAATGCTTCGGCAGGGGTAGAGGGGAACTCAGAGAATAGACGCCACTCGTCGGGCATCTCGCGCCGTTTGTCGCGGTACCATGCTATGGCTTCCAATGTCGCGCCAAGTGCAAAGAGATGGTGCTCGTATTCGTCCATGCTCTCAATGAACGGTGAGTATTCATTCTCATCGAGCGGTTTGCTGTAGAGGTCGATGGTGAACCATGGAATGAAGACCGGTGTAAAATTGTTTCTTCGTTCGGTGGCGTCTATCCATGTGCGGTGAAAGAAGTTGCCCACACCCTTGGCTGTGGATTCAATGACCTTCATGGTGTAGGGGCCTGCTGCTATTGAACCGAAGATTGACTGTACAAGGTCCTCGGGTTTCTTGCCTTGCGTGGCTTTCCACAGCCCAACCTCGGTGAGGTGTGCCATGCTTATGTCCTCGCTGCGCAATGAGTCGGGCTTCTGTGCCGAGCCAAGCGAGTAGCGGCTGTTGCTATGGCTTATGACGCGTGTCTTCTGTGCGCCCTGGTAAGGGGCGGTGGTGAGCTGCTTGCCACCACTTGCCCACTGTGGATAGCGGCTGATGACCTTGGCAAGCATGCCGGCAACGATTGAGGATTGCTTCTCGATGTCGCCACAGATTACGCTGTTCCAGTTCTTTTTGTGTACAAGCTGTATCCAGAGCATATATAGTTGGGTGAGAGTGCTGCCTCCCCATTGGCGTGCTTTCAACAGGATTATGTCAATGGGCTTTCCACCGGTGCGCAGTTCTTCCATGGCCTTGAGGTATGTACGCTGTGGGCGGTTGAGGGTGAATGCTGTGTCGCGTCCCTTGCCTTTGTCGGCAATGGTGGTCATGGTACGCGCCCAATATTCAAAATCATGTCTGATGCGTAAAAGGCAGAACCGCAACCATAGTTTAATGATTTCGCGGTTGCTTGGAACGGTGTTTTGCACTTCGCGCAGATAACCTTCGGCGCCATGTTCCTGTAACTGCTGTACGAACTCCTCTGCAACCATGCTCGTTGGCAGGTACATATTTTCAATGGGAAAGCCACTGATGGTGACCTCGCAGCGTGGTACTGATGTAGAACCTTCGCCGGTTATGGGATTATAAACGGCTGAAATTTCTTTCAGCCGTCGTTTGTTCTCTTCTATGATTTCCTCTTTTTTCATGCAGTTCCTTATATTCCGGCGAGGTTTGTCGCGCGCCGCCGTGTCTTTTTTCTATTGTATAGCTTAGCAAATGTGAACTGTACATTGTTATACAGTTTCCCGCGTTGTGAAAAATATACTTGTGCCTTTTCCGGTCGCCTAAGCAGTAGCCATTGCATGATTGCTTCGTTGACAAGATAATCGATGATGGAGAGTCTTAGCATCTCTATGATATCCTCACGACATGCTGTCTCTGTGTCAAAAGTGAAGATTATGCTTCTGTCGTCGATTGTATAGCTTATTGATGGAAAGCAGAGAGCAACAGCAGTGACCAACTCGTTGCATGCTGTCTTTATCAGCATCAAGAGCAGTTCTTCATCGTCTTTGCTACTTTGTATGGTGTCGGCATTCTTGTCAATCCGTTTGGCCGAATCCCCCATATAAAAATTCTTTAAATCAATCTGCTGTTGCAACTCGCTTCTCCTTATGATAATTTCGTATTCCATATTCTCGTCATTGTGTTTATTCTTCCATTATTTGTGGCTTCTCCCTTTGGGTTAGAAGCGACTGCAAGGTTGTGATGTCATTCTGGGTCTTTGCAGCCACAAGGCTTGCCTCGTCGGGTTTCATGCAGGTGTACCAATCCTGAAGAGTGCGGTTGGCTACATAGCTTTCAATGCATTTAGTCAATTTCCCTTCATTCCCGGCCGGATAATTGGCCGGGGCTTTAATGTTGAACATGTAACCCTCGCCGTTGTCATCTTCAATACTTGTAGCGGGGTGGTAGCATGCAATGAAACTGAATATTTCATTTATCGAGTTTTCGATCAATGGATCAATGATGCGTTTTTCATCGGTTGTCAGAAGCATACTTTCAGAGATGCTCTGAGGCATTCCTGCGGCTTCGCGTGCACGGGTCGTGTATGCGCTTGTCGCAAAGATTCTGTTGTAGATGTTCTTTTTTGTTATGACAAAATTCAATGTGCTCATTTCTTTTATCGTTTTCTTTGTTTTGCAAAGTTATTGCTGACTCTTGTCTGTAAGGTTGCTGTTTTAGCATTTTGGTTTACTGCCGTTCACGGAGTGTGCGGTAAACTATGCCACGGAAACTCTGCTCATCGAGGTAGAACGATGGTGCCGGTTCTTCGATAATCTGCTCCAGAACAATGTACTTATAGCGTTTGGAACAGTCCTTCACCCGTTGTACATAACGACGGTAAATTTCCTTGTACATAGCAAGTTTGTTGGTGTTGATGAGAGGTAGCTTCTTCTTGCGCGCCATGAGAGAGATGAAACGGCGTGCATTTTCAAATGTTACATAGAAACGCGGTGCCTTGCTATTGGCTGCATGCTTGATGATTTCATCCTGTGTCGCATAAGGTCTTGTTTTTCTAACTTCCTTTGCTGATTCAAAAAAACTTTTTACTACATCCTGTTTGCGTGCCTCGCGAACAGTGTCAATGTTCTTGTTTTCCATTCTGCTTTTTTGAATACAAAAATATAGTCAAAAATATCTAAAAAGTATGCTGTTTTGACATTTTATTTATCAACAGCTGCAAGAATGTGCTATAGAGCGTTTTTCTCTCATGTGTCGTTACATGAATTTTGCCACACTTCTATTTTAAAAAGGAGTATAATCATCGTTGAATATTTTTTAGCTATAAATGTCATTTCAACAACCTAGAACGCTGGGGCTCTGAGG